>NZ_JBLVOL010000031.1:101861-158822 GCF_053543755.1 Achromobacter semiaridum
CACGCTTCGCTGCGTGCATGACCAGGCGTTTTTTTGCGGTCGTGGTTTGTGGTGTCAGCCTTGGCGTGGCGTGGCGTGGCGTGGCGTGGCGTGGCGTGGCGTGGCCGGCGTGGCGAGGCGTCCTGGTGCGGTGCGTTGCGGTGCGGCTCTGATGTTGTCGCCTTGCCGCCCGGTGTCTTGTCGTCTATTCCAGCTTGATATCGGCGCGCCTGGCCACGGCGCTGAATGTCTGCACTTCTTCTTGAATCCGGTCCTTGAACGCTGGTCCCGGCAGGAACACCGGTTCCAGCGCCAGGTCCGACACCGCCTTCTTCACCTGCGGGTCCTGCATGATCTGCGCGACCGCGCGGCTCAACGTGTCGATCACGGGCGCGGGGGTATGGGCGGGCGCCGCCAGCGCGTACCAGCCCACGAACGACACCTGGGGAATCCCGGCTTCCGCGAAAGTCGGCACGTCCGGCATCCGCGGCACGCGGTGTTCGCCCGTGACGGCCAGCGCCCGCACCTTGCCCGCGCGCACCTGCGGCGCGGCGGATGACACCGTGTCCACGCCCAAGGACACTTCGCCGCCAATCATCGCGGTGATCAATTGCGCGCTGCCCTTGTAGGGCACCGGCACCATCTTCGCGCCGGCGGCCTCGGCAAACATTTCGCCCGCCAGATGCGGCGCCGAGCCCGGCCCGAACGTGCCGTACATCAGCCCGCCCTTGCTGCTTTGCTGCTTGGCCAGCGCCGCCGCTTCCTGCACGGTGTTGGCCGCCAGGCCGTTTTGCGCCAGCAGCACCACGGGCGCCATGGCGACGATGCCCACGTGCTCGAAGCTGCGAATGGGGTCGTAGGGCAGCGACGGTTTCAGTGCGGGCAGGACGGTGTACGTGGTGCTGCCCGACAGCAGCAACGTGTAGCCATCGGGCTGGGCGCGCGCCACGACGTCCGCCCCGATCACCGTGGACGCGCCGGGCCGGTTTTCCACGATCACCGACTGGCCCAGGCTGCCCGACAGCTTGTTGGCAAGCAGCCGCGCCACGGCATCGGTCGCGCCGCCGGGCGTGAACGGCACCACGATCTTGATCGGCTGCTCGGGGTAGGCGGCATGGGCGCCGCCCGCATAAGCGGCGGCGGCAAGGTTGAACGCCATCACGGCGGCACAGAATCTAGCGGTCATGGCAACGCTCTCGGTAATGAAACGGTCGGTCAGGCAGGAACGGCTTCGCCCAGGTCCCAGTACAGGCCGGCCATGATGGCCAGCCCTTCGCGCGCCACGCTACCCAGCAAGTGCTCATTCGGGGCATGCTGCGCGCACGCGGGGTACGAATGCGGCACCCACAATGTGGGCAGGCCCAGCAGGTCGGCGAAGATCTCGTTGGGCAGCGAACCGCCCAGGTTCGGCAGCAGCGCGGGGCGCTTGCCGGTTGTGCGTTCCAGCGATGCCGCCGCCCAGCGCACCCACGCGTTGTCGGGCGACAAACGCGTGGCGCCGCCTTGCATGCCCACGCGCACCTGCACGTCTTCAAAGCCGCCTTGGCGCAGGTGCTGGCGCACATGCGTTTCCAGGGCGCGCCAATCGGTGCCCACCACGAAGCGCAACTGGCACCACGCCACGGCCTCCGGGGGAATCGCGTTCACGGGCTTGGCGGGGTCGCCCGCGCCAAAGGTCAGCACGTCCAGGCTGTTCCAGCCGAATACTTTTTCAGGCGCGGTCAGCCCCGGCTCGCCCCACCAGGCGTTGATGTCGGGGTCGTCTTCGCCACCGCCTACCTCAAGATCCGCCAACGCCTCGCGCACGGCCTGGGGGATGGCGGGCGGACGCAGCGCCGGCACGGTAATGCGGCCACGCGCGTCCACCAGGGTGCCGATGGCGTGCATCAGGACGATGGCGGGGTTGGCCAGCAAGCCGCCCCAATTGCCGGAGTGGTAGCCACGCTCACGCGTGCGCAGCTTCAATTCAAAATTGACCGCCCCGCGTGATCCCATGAAAAGGGGGGGGCGCGACGCATGCAGACGCGGGCCGTCGCTGGCGATGAACACGTCGGCCGCCAAGGTGTCGCGCTGCGCGTCGCAGAACGCGGCCAGGCCGGGCGAACCGGCTTCTTCGCCGGTCTCGATCAGCCAGGTGACGTTGAACCCCAGCTTGCCGCCGCGCGCGGCGATCACCTGCCGCAGCGCTTCCAGATTGATGCTGTGCTGGCCTTTGTTATCGGCCGTGCCTCGGCCATACCAGCGGTCGCCGTCCACTTGCAACTGCCAGGGGTCGCGGCCCGCTTCCCACTTGGCCGCATTGCCGCGCACCACGTCGCCATGGCCGTACATCAGCACGGTGGGCAGCCCGGGCGCCTCAACGCGGCGCGCCACCAGAATGGGCAGGTCCACGCCGTCGGGGTTGGGATGCACTTCACAGGTAAAGCCCATGCGGTTAAGCACCGGCATCAGATCCTGATTCAGATAGGCGTGCTGCATCGGCGCCTGCTCCGGCACCTCGCTTTCCGTGGCATAGGCGACGCGACGCGCCAGGGCGGCTTCAAGGGTGCCATTGTCAAAGGCTTCAACGGCTTGCTGGACGGCTTGTTCGCGGTTCACGACGGCACTCGAGACGAAGGAGGCACAAAGTTATTACGCATCGGTACATTCCACAATCAGATAATTGGCATCTTTGCATTGCCTTTTTGGCATGCATCGCACGGAGGCGGGATGATTTCGTTGGGACTGCGGTACTTTCTTGAGGTCGCGCGTAGCGGCTCGATCGCCGGCGCGGCGGCGTCGCAGCACGTGGCGGCATCGGCGGTCAGCCGTCAGATCGCCAAGCTGGAAGATGCCTTGGGTGTTGCGCTGTTCGAACGTCAGGCGCGCGGCATGGAACTTAGCGAGGCCGGCCGCCAACTGGCCGCGTACGCCAACGCTGCCGCGCTGGAAGCCGAGCGCGTCACGTCCGAGATCCGCCAGCGCGGTCATGTCGGAGACGTCACGATCCGCCTGGCCTGCACCGAAGGCTTCGCCCATCACTTCCTGCCCCTGTGCATGGCGCAATTCAAGCGCGAGCGGCCCGAAGCGCGCTTTCATCTATACGTGGAGCGCCCCGAAGAAGTCAGCCGCCACATTCTTGAAGGCTTGGCACAGATGGCGCTGCGCTACACCACCGCGCAAGACGACCGCTTGAAAACCGAGCTGCTGACCCGCGCACCCGTCTACGCCGTAATGTGCCGCCAGCACCCGCTGGCCGGCCGCCGCAGCATCGGCATGCGTGACCTGGTCCACTATCCGCTATCGGTGGGCGACCACGGCACCACCGTGCGCCAGCTGTTCGACGCCGCCTGCGCCAACGCGGGCCTGCACATCGAACCGGCCTACGTCTCAAACCACTCCGCCGCCTTCCTGCCAATGCTGCCCGGCAGCCAGATCGTCGCCTTGTCCGGCTACCTGACGCTGATGGGTCAATTGGGCGAAGGCGGCCTCGTCGCCGTGCCCTTCACCAACCCCGAAATGCGCCAACGCAGCATCCAGGTGCTGACCCTGCAAGGCAGGACGCTACCGCAACTGGCCCGCGAATTCCTGGCCTTCATGTCCGACCGCCTGACCGCCGCGCCACGGTGGCCGGAGTAGTGGGTTGTTTGAATGGGGAAATGTGTTTGGCGATTAGCTGCCCAGCTAAACAATGCAAATTAGCTAAAGCGCGCCCGGATTCCAATGGTCGTGGCCGACACGTTAAGCCCTGGGGCAAAAGCCATGCTGCGCGAGCGGCGCATCGGCTACTTCGAACCGGACGGATGCCTTTACTTCCGATGGCGTACGTGGCTTGTGAATATCGAACGCCCGAAACGCGTGCCGTCCCGGACGCGGGCGATGCCGCTGTTTAGCGGATCGCGCGAGAACGTCGTACACGCATTGCTTATGTCGCGGGGTAGCTGGATCGCGGGCCAGGAATCGCTTTACGGCGCATTCGGCAGTCTGAAGTCATCGTTGCGACTGGTCGGCGGACTGGTGCCGCGCTATTTGACCCCGGCTTCGCCTCCCGAAGTCCCGCAATATGCCGGCACTTCGGCGTCGCGCCGTTAGTGGCGATGGCGAGCGCGTGTCGGCACTGACGGTCAAATACGCGAATGTCCTCCGAACGCGTCCGCTTTGCGGACGTGCCGGCCTTTGTCGCCATCGGGCAACCGATGCAGTAAGACCCGCTGCGGCCTCGGCGCGTGTTGCCGTCAGGTGGTGAGCTTTCGCCCCGCACCCCCCAGCTTCACTCGCAGCCGTTCCAATGCCAGATACACGATCGGGGTCGTATACAGCGTCAGGAACTGGCTGATCATCTGGCCGCCGACGATGGCGATGCCCAGGGGGCGGCGCAGTTCCGCGCCTTCGCCCATGCCCAGCACCAGGGGCAGGGCGCCCAGCAGGCCGGCCAGGTTGGTCATCACGATGGGGCGCAGGCGCAGCATGGCGGCGCGGTGGATGGCGGCGCGGGGAGTCAGGCCTTCGCGGCGTTCCAGGCTGAGGGCGAAGTCGATCATCAGGATGGCGTTTTTCATGACGATGCCGACCAGCAGGAACAGGCCCAGCAACGCGATCAAGGTGAATTCGATGTTGGCGATGCGCAGCGCCAGCAGCGCGCCCACGCCGGCGGACGGCAGGGTGGACAAGATGGTCAGCGGGTGCAGGGGGCTTTCGTACAGGATACCCAGCACCAGGTAGATGGCGACCAGCACGGCCAGGATCAGCCAGGGCTGGTCTTGCAGGCTTTGCTGGAAGTTACGGGCGTCGCCGCCCAGGCGTGTCTGGATGGTGGACGGCACCATCAGCTTGGCCATGGCGGCGTCGATGGCGGCCAGGCCTTGTTCCAGCGACACCCCGGGCGCCAGCGAAAAGCCCACGCCGACGGCCGCGAACAGGCCGTCGTGGTAGACGCGGTCGTTGACCAGCCCGTTGTCGTAGGTGGCGAAGGCGGTCAGCGGGATGCGCGCGCCGTCGGCCGCCACCACCTGCACCTGCTCCAGCACTTCGGGGTCTTCGGTGTAGCGCGGGTCCAGCTCCAGCACCACGCGGTATTGGTTCATGGCGTCGTACAGGGTGGCGACCTGGCGTTGGCTGAACGAATTGCTGAGCACGCTGCTGATCGTGTCCATATCCACGCCCAGCCGTTGCGCGGCGGCGCGGTCGATGTTGATGACGACCTGCTGCGTGGCGCCGTCGCCTTGGGCGTCCACGTCGCGCAGTTCGGGAATGTCCTGCATGGCCTTGGAGATCTTGCGTGCCCAGTCGCGCAGCGCGGGCACGTCGCTGGCCATGATGGCCAATTCGTGGTCGCCGGAATTGCCGAAGCCGCCGGGCATGCGCAGGTCCTGGTCGACGTTCAGGAAGAACATGCCGCCGGGCACGGGGGGCGCGTGGGTACGCAGCCAGTTGATGACGTCGGTGGACGATACGCCGCGCTCGGCGGCGGGCTTCAGGCGAATAAGGAAGAGTGAATTGCTGATGCCCAGGCTGCCGCCGTTGTAGCCGATGACGTCCTGCACAGCCGGATGCTTGAGCACCAGCTGGCGGTATTGGTCAATCTTGGGTTGCATGACCTGGAACGAAAAGCCATCGTCGCCGCGCACGAATCCCACCAGTTGGCCGGTGTCTTGCACGGGCAGAAAACCCTTGGGCGCTTCGACGTACAGATACACGTTCAAGCCGACCACGGCGGCCAGCAACAACAGGGTCAGGCGCGCATGCCCCAGCACGCGCGCAAGGGACCGGCCGTAGGCATCATGCGCGCGGGCGAAGGCCGATTGCAGGCGCGACGGGTGCGACTGGGGCGATCTGGACGACTGGGGCGATGGGGCCGAATGGGCCGTTTGGGCCGTTTGGGCCGTTTGGGCCGATGGGGCCGATTGGGCCAATTGGCCCGGTTGGCCCGAGGGTTGATCCGCGCGCAGCCAGCGCGCGCACAAGGCCGGGATGATCGCCACGGACACCACCAGCGAAATCACCGTGGCGGCCACCAGCGTGATCGAAAATTCCCGGAACAGACGTTCGACCAGTCCGCCCATGAACAGGATCGACACGAACACCACGCTTAGCGCCACCGTCATGGCGACCAGCGTGAAGCCCACTTCGCGCACCCCGCGCAACGCCGCCTTGCGCGGCGACAGGCCGCGTTCAAGGTGCCGCGAGATGTTCTCCAGCACGACGATGGCGTCATCCACCACCAGGCCGGCCGCGACGATCAGCGCCATCAGCGACAGGTTGTTCAGCGAAAAGCCCCACGCGTGCATGACGGCGAAAGTGGCGATCAGGCACACGGGTATCGCCACGCTGGGTATCGCCGCCGCGCGCGCATTGCCCAGGAACAGCCACACCACCAGGATGACCAGCGCGGTCGCCAGGCCCAGCGTGACGTGGGCCTCGCGCAAGGTGGCGTTGATGCCGGGCGAGCGGTCCAGCGCCACCGTCAGGTCCACGTCGGCCGGCATCAACGCGCGCAGGCCGGGCAGGGCGGCGTTGATGGCGCCGATGGTCTCAATGATGTTCGCGCCCGTCTGGCGGCTGATGGTCAGCACGACGGCCGGGTTGTGGTTGTGAAAGCCGCTGCTGTAGCGGTTTTCGACGGAATCGCTGACGCGCGCCACTTGCGCCAGCCTGATCACCGCGCCATCCGCGTGGCGCACGATCAGGCGGCCGTATTCATCCGCGCGGCGCGGCTGCTCGGGCGTGCCGACTTCCCAGCGCTGGCCGGCCGCGTCCAGCTGGCCTAGCGGGCGCATGGGCGCGGCGTTGGCGATGACGTTGCGCACGTCGTCCAGCGCCACGCCGTAATGGGCCAGCGCGTTGGGGTTCACCTGCACGCGCACGGCGGGCAGCGAACTGCCGCCCAGCGTGACTTCGCCCACGCCGTTGATCTGCGACAGTTTTTGCGCCAGCACCGTCGAACCCAGGTCATACAGCTGGCCGGCCGGGCGCGTGGCGGAACTCAGGGCCAGCGCCATGATGGGCGCCTGTGACGGGTTGACCTTGCGGTAGCTGGGGCTTTGCGGCATGCCCGCGGGCAGTTCGCCGCGCGCGGCGTTCAGCGCGGCCTGCACGTCGCGGGCGGCTTCGTTGATGTCGCGGTCCAGCTCGAACTGCAACTGCACGCGCGTGGCGCCCTGGTTGCTGGACGAGGTCATGGCGCTGACGCCCGCGATGCTGCCCAGCGCGCGCTCCAGCGGCGCGGCCACCGTGCTGGCCATGCTTTCCGGGCTGGCGCCGGGCAGCTCGGCGCGCACCTCGATGGTGGGAAAATCCACCTGGGGCAAGGGCGCCACGGGCAACAGCCGCCACGCCACCGCGCCCAGCAGCGTTAACGCCAGCGCCAGGAACAGGCAGGCGACGGGGCGATGCAGCAACGCGCGGATCATGCGTTACGCCCGTCGGGGCTCACACCGACCCGGCGCCGCTGCCCCAGCCGGTGAAAGAACAGATAGACCGCAGGCGTGGTGAACAGCGTCAGCACCTGGCTGACCAGCAGGCCGCCCACCATGACCCAGCCCAGCGGCTGGCGCAGTTCGGCGCCCGACCCGGTGGCCAGCATCAGCGGCAGCGCGCCGAATAGCGCGGCCAGCGTCGTCATCAAGATTGGTCGCAAGCGCAGCAGCGCGGCTTCGCGGATGGCGTCCCGCGGCGTCAGCCCGCGCGTGCGCTCGGCTTCCAGCGCAAAGTCCACCATCATGATGCCGTTCTTCTTGACCAGCCCGATCAGCAGGATGATCCCGATGACCGCAATCAGGTCCAGTGGCCGGCCGGTGATCAGCAGCGCCAGCAAGGCGCCCACGGTGGCCGACGGCAGGGTGGACAGGATGGTGACGGGGTGGATGGCGCTTTCATACAGCATGCCCAGCACCAGGTACATCGTGACCACCGCCGCCAGCATCAGCCACAGCGTATTGGACAAGGACGCCTGGAACGCCGAGGCCGCGCCTTGCAGCCGCAGTTCCACGCTGGGCGGCAGGGCGATGTCGGCCTTGGCGGATTCAATGGCGGCAATGGCGTCGCCCAACGACCCGCCCGGTGGCAGGTTGAACGACAGGTTCACCGCCGGAAATTGCGACAGATGGTTGATCGCCAGCGGCACCGCGCGTTCGCTGACCGTGGCCAGCGCCGACAGCGGAATTGCCTGCCCGTCCTCGGTTTGCAGGTGGATGCGTTCCAGTGCCTCGGGCCCCAGCGCCAGGCGGCGGTCTACTTCCAGCACCACGCGGTATTGGTTCGACTGCGTGAACAGCGTGGCCACCTGGCGCTGGCCGAACGCGTTGTACAGGGCCTGCACCACGTCTTCCATCGTGACGCCCAGGCGCGCGGCCGTATCGCGCGACACTTCCAGGTAGGCCTGACGGCCGTTGCCTTGCAGGTCGGACGACACCTCGGCCAACGCGGGCGACTGCGCCAGCCGCTGCGTCATCGCCTGGCTCCATTGCGCCAGCAGCGCGCTGTCTGGCGAGGTCAGGCTGAATTGGTATTGCCCCCGGCTGACACGGTCTTCGATATTCAGTTCCTGCACCGGCTGCAAGAACAGCGAGATACCGTGCACGTCGCGGGCTCTGGCGTCCAGTCGCGCCATGATGTCCGCCAGCGGCGCGCTGCGTTGCGCCCAGGGCTTCAGGTTGATCAGCAGGCGGCCCGTGTTCAGCGTGGCGTTCATGCCGTCGATGCCGATGAAGGACGACAGGCTTTGCACATCGGGATCGGCCAGCAGCGCCCGAGCCACGGCTTGCTGGCGGCGCGACATGGCGTCAAACGAGGTGCTTTGCGTGGACTGCGTCACGCCTTGCAGCACGCCGCCGTCCTGCACCGGGAAGAAACCCTTAGGTACTGCCAGGTACAGCAGGCCAGTCAAGGCCACGGTGCCAAGCATCACCATCAACGTCAGGCGCTGGTGGCGCAGCGTGACGTCCAGCCAACCCGCGTAGCGCGCCTGGACGCGGTCCAGCAGGCCGGGGCGCGATTGCACGTGCGCCGGCAGCAGCCGCGCGCACATCATGGGCGTGAGCGTCAGCGATACGGCCAGCGATATCAGGATGGCCACGGCCAGGGTGATGGCGAATTCACGGAACAGCCGGCCCACCACGTCTTCCATGAACAGCAGCGGGATCAGCACGGCAATCAGTGACAAGGTCAGCGACACCAGGGTGAAGCCGATCTGCCCGGCGCCTTTCAGCGCGGCCGACATCGGGCTGTGCCCCTGTTCCCGATACCGCGCAATGTTCTCCAGCATGACGATGGCGTCATCCACCACGAAGCCCGCGCCGATGGTCAGCGCCATCAGCGTCAGGTTGTTGGTGGAAAAGCCCGCCAGGTGCATGAAGCCGAAAGTGCCGATCAGCGATAGCGGCACGGCCAGGCTGGGGATCAGGGTGGCGGGCAGGTTGGAGAGGAACAGGAACGTGACCAGCACCACCAGCCCCACGGCAAACACCAGTTCCCATTGCACGCCGCGCACCGACGCACGGATGCTTTCGGTGCGGTCGGTCAGGATGCGCACCTGCGCGGCGGCGGGCAGGCTGGCCGTCAGTTGGGGCAGCAGCGCCTTGACCTGGTCGGCCACGGCAATCACGTTGGCGCCCGGCTGGCGTTGGATATTGACCAGCACGGCCGGCTGCTTGTCGACCCAGGCGGCCAGGTAGCGGTCTTCGGCGCCGTCTTCAATGGTGGCGACCTGGCCCAGCCGCACCGGTGCCCCGTTCTTCCAGGCCACGATCAGTTCGCGGTATTCAGCGGCGCTTTGCAGCTGGTCGTTCGCGTCCATGATGACGGAGCGCACCGGCCCGTCGAAGCTGCCCTTGGGCTGATTGGAATTTGCCTTGGCGATGGCTTCCTGCACGTCGGACAGTTGCAGCCCGCGCGCCGCCAGCGCCATCGGGTTGACCTGCACGCGCACGGCCGGCCGCTGGCCCCCGGCCAGGCTGACCATGCCCACGCCCGACAGCTGCGACAAGCGTTGCGTCATGCGCGTGTCGACCAGGTCATACACGGTGGGCAAGGGCAGGGAATCCGAGGTGACCGCCAGCGTCAGGATGGGCACGTCGGCCGGGTTGACCTTGCGGTAAACAGGCGGCGTGGGCAAATCGCCCGGCAGCAGCGAACCGCTGGCGCTGATGGCCGCCTGCACCTCTTGTTCCGCCACGCCCAGCGACACGTCCAGCGAAAACTGCAATGTGATGACCGAAATGCCGCTGCCGCTGGTGGACGACATCTGCTTTAAGCCCGGTATCTGCCCAAAGCGGCGTTCCAGCGGCGCGGTCACGGCGCGCGCCGTCACGTTCGGGCTGGCCCCCGGGTACGGCGTGGTGACCTGGATGATGGGGTAATCGACCTGCGGCAGCGCGGCCACGGGCAGCATGCCCCACGCCAGGATGCCCGACAGCAGCAGGGCGATCATCAGGAAAGACGTCGCGACCGGACGCAGGATAAAGGGGCGTGACAGGCTCATGCGCGGTTCAAGTCAGGGGTTCTACGATCTGGACGTTGCGGCCATCATGCAGGCGGTCCACGCCTTCGACCACCACGCGCTCGGCCGGCGCCAAACCGGCTTGCACGACGATATGGCCCGCGTTGGCGGGGCCCAGCTGCAACACGCGGCGCGTGGCGCGCGCGTCCTCGCCAATGACGAAGACGAAGGCCCCTTCCGAGCCATACTGCACGGCCGCCGATGGAATGGTGACCACGTTGTCTTGCTGGACCAGCGCCAGCCGGATGTTCACGAATTGATTGGGAAACAGCGATTCGTCGGTGTTGTCGAAACGGGCGCGCAGCCGCACGGTGCCGCTGCCGGTCTGGACGCGGTTGTCCAGGGCTTCAAGCGCGCCTTCGGCCAGCAGCCGGCGGTCGTCGGCATCCCAGGCTTGCACGCGCAACACGTCCGTTCGCGCCTGCGCCTGGCGCAGCAGGTCCAGCCGCGTTTCCGAAATGCTGAACAGCGCCGAAATGGGCGTGGTCTGCACCAGCGTGGTCAGCCCGTCGGCATCGTTGGCAAGCACATGGTTGCCGGCGTCGACGCGGCGCAGGCCGATGCGGCCATCGTGCGGGGCAGTGATGCGCGTCAGCCCCAGCCGCCGCTGTGCCTCGGCCACCTGTGCGCGGTTCAGTTCGCGCTGCGCGGTGTAGGCGCGCACCTGCGCCTGGGCGGTGTCCAGTTGCTGCCCCGCCACGGCTTCCTGGCGCGCCAATGTGCGATAGCGCTGTAGATCGGCCTGGGCGTTATCCAGCAGCGCCTGTGTGCGTGCCCGTTCGCCTTCGGCCGCCGCCAGCGCGGTTTGATAGGGGCGCGGGTCGATCTCGGCCAACAGCTGGCCGCGCACCACGGCCTGACCCTCGGTGTAATGCAGGCGCACCAGTTCGCCGTCCACCTGGCTGCGCAGCACGACGTGGGTCAAGGGCGTGATGGTGTCCAGCGCATGCAGGTCGCGTTGCAGCGGGCCGACGCGGGCCGGCGCCACACTGACCGCAACGGGAATCTGGTTGTATTCGGGTGGACGCGGCGCGGCGGGACCGCTTTGGGTTTTCCACCACATGGCCAGCGCCGCGACCAAGGCAAGTACCAGCACGGTTGCCGTCAGGATCACGCGGCGCCGTGATCGGGCGACGGGTGGAGGAGGGGCGTGGGCGGAGGCGCGCAGGGGGGCAGGGCCCGCGGCGGGGGGCAAAGACATCGGGACTGCCAAATAGAGGTTGCGCTGACGTTGCGAAAGACGTGGCGAAGGGGTTGCGGACGGGGTGTCCCGGACAGCCGAGATTCTATATTAATAATAATGATTAGCGTTATTAACTGAAAAATCCAAGAGGGGTTTGCCCGAATCGTTTAGAGTGGCGGCTACTTTCATTACCCGGTTTGCAAGGAGCAGGTCATGGGCCAACATTCACTGGAAACCCCGCGTCAGTTATTCGAGCGGCTACAGGCACGGCTGGAAACGGAACGCGGCCGCCTTGATCAATGGCAGGCGGTAGAGGCCGAGTACCAGCGCAAGTACACGGAAGGCCTGGCGCCGCTGGAAAAGAAGCTGCACGAACTGCGCATGAAGCTGGTGCTGTGTTTTGACCACGCGCACAAGAACATGGGGCTGTCCAAGGCCGAGCGCGAATTCGTGTCCGAGCTGGTGACCGAGTTCTCGGCCGAATTGCTGCTGCTGGACGCCAAGGGCGAATTGCCGGCCGGTTGCGATGCCGACAAGCTCAAGGCCCTATATAAAAAGCACAGCGGCCTGGACTACGACGAGGCGGCCGCCGACGAATCGGAAGACGCCAAGGCGGAACTGATCGAGGCGCTGGAGCTGGACCCCGACACCGATCTGTCGACCTTCACGCCGACGCAACTGCTGCGCATCATTCAGGACCAGTTCGAAGACGACGAAGCCGAAGACCTGCTGGCCTTGGCCCGCGCCGCCCTGCGCAACACCACGCCCAACGCGGTGGCGTGGCAGGCGATGCAGGACGAAGAAGCGGCGCGGCGCAAGCAGGGCACACCGGATTTGACGCCGCTGGCGGACGTGTCCGACGACGGCCTGCCGCAAGCCAACGCCGCGCTGCAAGCGCAGCTGGACGAAGTGCTGCATCAAGCCAGCTACGCCGAAGAAGGCTTCAAGCTGCGCTACGACCTGGACCCGTTCGCCTCGTTTGACCCCGAGACCGTGCTGGAAGAACTGGACGATGACATCGTCGACATCCAGGACTACATCGGCGAACTGGAACACGAAGTGATGCAGTTCTCGGATCAGGCGCTGCTGAAGGCGTGGCTGAAGGCCATGCGCCGCGAAGTCGAGGCGATCGAACGCCGCGAAGGGCGCGACTAAACGGGCAGGCGGGGCGGGCCGCCCCGCTTAGACGCGCGGCCGGGCGGCCGGCATCACGCGCATCATCGGCGCCGCCGGCTTGGCGGCGTCGGCGCGTGGGCGGATCATCAGCGGGAAGAAGCGCCACAGGTACAGGCCCATCGCCAGTACCCAGGCGCTGGTGGCGGCATGCAACAGGCCGGTGCTGGCCACGCCGGGCCACAGCGCCGCCAACCGCAGCAGGGCTGCCACGATGACCAGCACGAAGCTGGCTACCATGCAGCGGTCGGTTTGCAAGGGCCTGCCCAGGTGGCCCAGCGCGGTGCGCGTCACCATGCCCACGATCAGTACTGAAAAGCCCGCCACGCCGATCACGTGCGCCGGCCACGCCAGCCGGACGACCATGCCCGCCAGTTGCGCCGCGCCCACCAGCAGGCCCGCGCCCAAACCGACATAGCCGGCATACAGAATCCACAGCAGCGGCACGCGCCGCACGGCCCAAGGCTTCCACGACATCCATTGCCATAGCGCGATCAAGCCCGTGGCCGCCAAGGCCACCGCGGCCAGACGCGGCTGCCCGCCCAGCAAACCGGCAATGGCCGCCACGCCCGTGCCCAATTGCCAGTGACCGCTGCGGGTCTGTGCGGGAATATCCAGGCCCGCCACGGCACGCTTGGCGAAGAACGGAATCACCCGACGCGCAATCAGCAGCGTCAGCACCGCCATGCACAGCAGGCCGGCGTTGAAGTAGCGCATTACCGCCAGATAGTCCCCTTGCGCGGCGGCCCATGAATACAGCGCGTTGGTGGCGGCCAAGCCCAGCATCAAGACCGGCACGCCCGCGTTGCGCTGGTTGCGCGTAATCCAGACAGCGCGGCCCAGGGCGGCGGCGCCCCACACGAAAAATCCCAGGTCCGCCACGATGGCAACCACGTACGCGGGCCTGCCGGGCGTGAGGTAGCCCACGCGCGCGACCACCCATAACAGGCACAAGAGCGCCAGCGCGTTGCCGCGCAGCGGGTTCTTGCCCGTCCAGTTTGCGCCGGCCGTCAGCAGAAAGCCCACGGCAATCGTGGCGACGAACCCCCACAGCATTTCATGCGCATGCCAGAACACGCCGGCCATCAGCCCGGTGATGCGGCCCGGCGCATGCACCCACAACCACACCGATATCAACGCCCACAGGCAGCCGGCCAGATACAGCGGCCGGAACCCCATTTCGGTAAAGGCGCGCCACTGCGGGCGAGGGCGGCGGGGTGGCGCGGCGGGTTCATCGATGGTCAGCAACGAGGGCATGGCGGTCTGCGCTTTTTTTGAAGGTGTATTGGTGAAGATGTATTGGCAATACATATTAATCCTGGGGCTGCGCCGGGCATAGGCCAACGCTTGATCCAGCGCAAACGCGCGCGTGGAACCCGGGTGACTAGGCACATCGGCGTGCCCCGAATGGTCGGCCGGCGAATGGTCGCCGGCGCAGCGCGTGCCTAGGCTAGCGCCATGTCTTCGTGAGTAAAGCGAGAGTAACCATGACAGCAGCAACAACCCCGTCCGGCAGGCCGATGCGGGTCCTGATTTCCAGCACGTTCGCCTTCACCATCTGCTTCGCGGTATGGATGATCTTCGCGGTGCTGGGCATACCCATCAAGGCGCAACTTGGCCTTTCCGAAACGCAATTCGGCCTGTTGGCCGCCATGCCGGTGTTGACCGGTTCGCTGGTGCGCGTGCCCCTGGGCATCTGGACCGACCGCTACGGCGGCCGGCCCGTGTTCTTCATCCTGATGCTGTTGGCGGTGGTGCCGATCTGGCTGCTGTCCTACGCCACCGAGTACTGGCAATTCCTGGTGCTGGCGTTGTTCGTTGGCCTGACGGGCGGCTCGTTCTCGGTCGGCACGCCGTATGTGGCGCGCTGGTTTCCGCGCAACAAGCAGGGCCTGGCCATGGGCGTGTTCGGCGCGGGCAACTCCGGATCGGCCATCACCAAATTCGTGGCGCCCGCGTTGATCGCGGCGGCCGGCGGCGCCTGGGTCGTCGTGCCGCAGGTGTACGCGGTGGCGCTGCTGGTCACGGCGGTGCTGTTCTGGATGTTCTCGGCGTCGGACCCGTCGCACCGCGTGACCCAACGCGCCACGCTGTCGGCGCAATTCGCCATGCTGCGCGACCCGCGCGTCTGGCGCTACTGCCAGTACTACTCGGTGGTGTTCGGCGGCTACGTCGCGTTGGCGCTGTGGATGACCAAGTACTACATCGGCGAATACGGCTTCGACATGAAGCTGGCCGCGCTGCTGGCCGCCTGCTTCTCGTTGCCCGGCGGCGTCTTGCGCGCGATGGGCGGGTGGATCTCGGACCGCTACGGCGCCTACAAGACCACGTGGTGGGTGATGTGGGTGTGCTGGGTCGCGTTCTTCCTGCTGAGCTATCCGCAGACCCAGTTCACCGTCATGACCACCGGCGGCCCCCGGCAGTTCGGCATAGCGTTGGGTCCGGTGACCTTCACCGTGCTGCTGTTCGTGGTGGGCATCGCCATGGCCATCGGCAAGGCATCCGTCTTCAAGTTCATCTCGGACGAGTTCGGCGAGAACATCGGCGCGGTGTCCGGCATCGTGGGCCTGGCGGGCGGCATGGGCGGCTTCGTGTTGCCCATCCTGTTTGGCGTGCTGCTGGACCTGACCGGCGTCCGGTCCAGCGCCTTCATGCTGCTGTACGGCACCGTCTGCGTGTCGCTGATCTTCATGCACTTCAGCTTCCGCCCTGAAAGCGCGGCGCTGGGGCGCGCGTCGCTGACGGCCCCGCAACCCATTTCCTCCAAATAGAGGCTCCTATGTCCACACAAGTCCTGACGCGTTGGGAGCCGGAAAACCCCGGCTTCTGGAAGCAGACCGGCGCCCGCGTCGCCAACCGCAATCTTTGGATCTCGATTCCCGCGCTGATGCTGGCGTTCAGCATCTGGATGCTGTGGAGCGTGGTCGTCGTCAACCTGGACCGCGCGGGCTTCATGTTGTCCAAGAACCAATTGTTCTGGCTGACGGCGCTGCCCGCGCTGTCGGGCGCCACCTTGCGCATCTTCTATTCGTTCCTGGTGCCCGTGTTCGGCGGACGCAAGTGGACGGCGATCTCGACGGCGTCCTTGCTGGTGCCCGCGTTGGGCATGGGCTTTGCGCTGCGCGATCCGACCACGTCGTTCCCGACGCTGCTGATCCTGGCGCTGTTGTGCGGGCTGGGCGGCGGCAACTTCAGTTCCAGCATGGCAAACATCAGCTTCTTTTTTCCCAAGGAAAAGAAGGGCCTGGCGACGGGGCTTAACGCCGGCATCGGCAACCTGGGCGTGTCGCTGGCGCAGTTCGTCGTGCCCGTGGTGATTTCGGTGGGTGTCTTTGGCGTGGCCGGCGGCGCACCGCGGGAAATCACCGTCAATGGCGCGTCGCAGAACCTGTGGCTGCAAAACGCCGGCTTTATCTGGGTGGTGCCGATCGCCATTGCGGCCATCGCGGCATGGTTCGGCATGAACGACATCGCCGACGCGCGTGCGTCCTTCGCCGACCAGGCGGTGATATTCAAGCGCAAGCACAACTGGTTGATGTGCTGGCTGTACGTGGGCACGTTCGGCTCGTTCATCGGGTTTTCGGCGGGCTTTGCCATGCTGACCAAGACGCTGTTTCCCGACGTCAACCCCATGGCGTACGCGTTCCTCGGGCCGCTGGTGGGTTCGTTGACGCGGCCCGTTGGCGGCTGGGTGTCGGACAAGCTGGGCGGCGCGCGCGTCACGCTGGTCACCTTTGCCGGGATGATCGCGGCGGTGCTTGGCGTGATGCTCTTCCTGCCCATGGCGGGCCAGGGCGGCAACTTCAACGGCTTTCTGGCGATGTTCATCGTGCTGTTCGCGCTGACGGGCGTGGGCAACGGCTCGACGTTCCGGATGATCCCCGTGATCTTCCTGCGCGAACGCACGCAGGCGGCAGCCGGCAAAGGCCCCGAGGCGCATAAGCGCGCACTGGGCGAAGCGGCCAAGGAATCGGCGGCGGTGTTGGGCTTTTCCGGGGCCATCGGCGCCTACGGCGGCTTTTTCATCCCGCGCAGTTTCGGCACGTCGCTGGAAATGACGGGCAGCGTGCAGGCGGCGCTGTTTTGCTTCATCGGCTTTTACGCCACGTGCATGGTGATTACGTGGTGGTTCTATGCGCGCAGGAACGCGCCGGTGCCTTGCTGAACCAGACGCGCGGCGCGTGACTAGTCACTCTGCCGCGCCCGGGTTGGCCCTCTGGCGAATGGTCGGGGGACGGACCCCGCCCTACAGTGAAACCAGCGCAACGATTGCAGTACGCGCCGCCGACGCGGCGCTCTTGGAGAAACACAATGAGTCACTTCCTGGACCGGTTGAAGTTCATGTCCCGCGTCAAATCCACCTTTGCCGACGGCCACGGCGAAACGGTCAATGAAGACCGCAAGTGGGAAAACGCCTACCGCGCCCGCTGGCAGCACGACAAGGTGGTGCGGTCTACCCACGGCGTGAACTGCACGGGCTCGTGCTCGTGGAAGGTCTATGTCAAGAATGGCCTGATCACCTGGGAAACGCAGCAGACCGACTACCCGCGCACGCGGCCCGACCTGCCCAACCACGAGCCGCGCGGCTGTCCGCGTGGCGCCTCGTACAGCTGGTACGTCTATTCGGCACAGCGCGTGAAGTACCCGATGATCCGCGGCCGCCTGATGCAGATGTGGCGCGAAGCCCGCAAGACGATGGACCCGATTGCTGCCTGGGAGTGGATCAGCCAGGACCCGGTGCGCGCCAAGCGCTACAAGTCCATCCGCGGCCTGGGCGGCTTTGTGCGCGCCGATTGGGACACCGCCACCGAGATCATTGCCGCCGCCAACGCGCTGACCATCAAGAAATTCGGCCCCGACCGTGTGATCGGCTTTTCGCCGATTCCCGCCATGTCCATGGTCAGCTACGCCGCCGGCGCGCGTTACCTGAGCCTGCTGGGCGGCGCATGCCTGAGCTTCTACGACTGGTACTGCGACCTGCCGCCCGCCAGCCCCCAGATCTGGGGCGAACAGACCGACGTGCCGGAATCGGCGGATTGGTACAACTCCACCTACCTGATGGTGTGGGGCTCGAACGTGCCGCAGACCCGCACCCCCGATGCGCACTTCTACACCGAAGTCCGCTACAAGGGCACCAAGACCGTGGCCGTGTCCAGCGACTTCGGTGAAATGGTCAAGTTCGGCGACATCTGGCTGGCGCCCAAGCAAGGCACCGATGCCGCGCTGGCCATGGCGATGGGCCACGTCATCTTGAAAGAATTCCACCTGTCGGCCAACCCGTCGCCGTACTTTCGCGACTACGTGCGCCGCTACACCGACATGCCCATGCTGGTGTTGCTGAAGCCGCGCGAGGGGTTTTACGCACCCGACCACTTCCTGCGCGCCTCGCACCTTGACGGCGCGTTGGGCGAACAGAACAACCCCGACTGGAAGACGCTGGTGCTGGACGCGCACAGCGGCAGCCTGGTGGCGCCTAACGGCAGCATCGGCTTTCGGTGGGGCGAGGGCGCGGTCAACGACGGTGAAAAGGTCGGCCGCTGGAATCTGGAACCCCGCAATGGCGGCAACGGCCAGGCCATCGAACCCACCCTGAGCCTGCTGGACCAAGGCGCGGAAACGGTCGGCGTGGGCTTTCCGTACTTTGGTGGCGAGCACGACGACGTGCTGGTGCGCAACGTGCCGGCCCGCCGCATCCGCCTGGCCGATGGCACGGACGCGCTGGTCGCCACGGTGTACGACCTGCAAATGGCCAACTACGGGCTGGACCGTGGGCTGGGTGGCGCCAACGTCGCCACGTCCTACGACGATGACGTGGCCTACACGCCCGCCTGGCAGGAAAAGCACACCGGTGTGCCGCGCGCGCAGGTCATCCAGGTTGCGCGCGAATTCGCGCAGAACGCGCACGACACCGAAGGCAAGTCGATGGTGATCGTGGGCGCCGGCCTGAATCACTGGTACCACATGGACATGATCTACCGCGGCATCATCAACATGCTGATGATGTGCGGTTGCGTGGGCAAAAGCGGCGGCGGCTGGGCGCATTACGTGGGCCAGGAAAAGCTGCGCCCGCAGTTCGGCTGGGCCCCGCTGGCCTTTGCGTCCGACTGGGTGCGCCCGCCCCGCCAGATGAACGGTACGTCGTTCTTCTACGCGCACACCAGCCAGTGGCGTCATGAAAAGCTGAACGTGCAGGAAGTGCTTGGCCCCACCGCCGACCGCGCCAAGTACGGCGACCTGTCGATGATCGACCTGAACGCGCGCGCCGAACGCATGGGCTGGCTGCCGTCGGCCCCGCAGCTGCGCACCAACCCGCTGGACCTGGTGGCCCAGGCCGACGCCGCCGGCAAGGACCCCATTGCGCACGCCGTGGAACAACTGAAGTCCGGCGCGCTGCGCATGTCGTGCGAAGACCCGGACGACCCGGCCAACTTTCCGCGCAACATGTTCGTGTGGCGCTCCAACATCCTGGGTTCCAGCGGCAAGGGCCACGAGTACTTCCTGAAATACCTGCTGGGCACGCAAAACGCCGTGTTTGGCGACGAAGCCGCCGCCATCAAGCCCACCGAGGTCACCTATCAGGAAGACGCCGCCGAAGGCAAGCTGGACTTGCTGACGGTGCTGGATTTCCGCATGAGCACCACCTGCCTGTACGGCGACATCGTGCTGCCCACGGCCACCTGGTACGAAAAGGACGACCTGAACACGTCCGACATGCACCCCTTCATCCACCCCTTGAGCGAAGCCGTGCAGCCGCTGTGGGAAAGCAAGACCGATTGGGAAATCTACAAGCTGCTGGCCAAGAAGTTCAGCGAGATCGGTGGCCCCTACCTGGGCAAGCGCCGCGATCTGGTGCTGACCCCGCTGATGCACGACACGCCGGGAGAGCTGGGCCAGGCCTTTGAACCGCGCGACTGGAAGCTGGGCGAATGCGATCTGGTGCCGGGCAAGACCGCGCCGTCGATGACGGTGGTTGAGCGCGACTACAACGACATCTATCGCAAGTTCACGTCGGTGGGCCCCTTGCTGGACAAGCTGGGCAACGGCGGCAAGGGCATCAACTGGAACACCGAGCACGAAGTGCACGAGCTGGCCGGCATCAATGCCAGCGTGGGCGAGGCCGGCGTCAGCCAGGGCCGCCCGCGCCTGGACACCGCCATCGACGCGGCGGAAATGATCCTGACCTTTGCGCCCGAAACCAACGGCCACGTGTCGGTGAAGGCCTGGCAAGCGCTGGGCAAGATCACCGGACGCGACCACACCCACCTGGCCGTGGGCCGAGAGCACGACAAGATCCGTTTCCGGGACATTCAGGCGCAACCGCGCAAGATCATTTCGGCGCCGACGTGGTCGGGCCTGGAAAGCGAAGAGGTCAGCTACAACGCGGGCTACACCAATGTGCACGAACTGATTCCGTGGCGCACGCTGACCGGCCGCCAGCAGTTCTACCAGGACCACCGCTGGATGCTGGACTTTGGCGAAGGCTCGTGCGTGTACAAGCCCGCCATCGACACCAAGACGGTGGCGCCCATGCTGGGCAAATATCCCAACGGCGAAAAGGAACTGGTGCTGAACTGGCTGACCCCGCACCAGAAGTGGGGCATTCACAGCACCTATTCCGACAACCTGCGCATGCTGACCTTAAGCCGTGGCGGCCCCCACGTGTGGGTGTCGGAAACCGAGGCCAAGCAGGCCGGGCTGGTGGACAACGACTGGGTTGAAGTCTTCAACGTGAACGGCACGCTGACCGCGCGCGTCGTGGTCAGCCAGCGCGTGCCCGTGGGCATGTGCCTGATGTACCACGCGCAGGAAAAGATCGTGAACGTGCCCGGCGCGGAAACCAGCGGCAAGCGCGGCGGCATCCATAACTCGGTCACGCGCACGGTGCTCAAGCCCACGCACATGATCGGCGGCTACGCGCAGCAGGCCTACGGCTTCAACTACTACGGCACCGTGGGTGCCAACCGCGACGAATTCGTGGTGCTGCGCAAGATGAAGAAGGTGGACTGGCTGGAAGGCCCGCTGGTCGAGGATCCGGCTGAACAAGCCACGCAACAAGAAGAGAAGCAATCATGAGGATACGCGCCCAAATCGGCATGGTGCTGAACCTGGACAAGTGCATCGGCTGCCACACGTGTTCGGTCACCTGCAAGAACGTCTGGACCAGCCGCGACGGCGTCGAATACGCCTGGTTCAACAACGTGGAAACCAAGCCCGGCATCGGCTACCCCAAGGAATGGGAAAACCAGGGCAAGTGGAAGGGCGGCTGGAAACGCACCGCCGCCGGCAAGCTGGAACCGCGCCAGGGCGGCAAGCTGCGCATCCTGGCCAACCTGTTCGCCAACCCGAATCTGCCGGCCATCGACGACTACTACGAACCCTTCACCTTCGACTACGAACACCTGCAGAACGCGCCGCTGTCGCAAACGCCGCCCACCGCGCGCCCCGTGTCGGTGCTGACCGGAAAGAAGATGGACAAGATCCATTGGGGGCCGAATTGGGAAGATGACCTGGGCGGCGAATTCAGCGCGCGCAGCCGCGATGCGTTGTTCGAAGGCGTGCAGAAAGAGATGTACTCGACGTTCGAGAACACCTTCATGATGTACCTGCCGCGCCTGTGCGAACACTGCCTGAATCCCGCCTGCGTGGCCAGCTGCCCGTCGGGCTCGATCTACAAGCGCGAAGACGACGGCATCGTGCTGGTGGATCAGGACAAATGCCGGGGCTGGCGCATGTGCATCTCGGGCTGCCCGTACAAGAAGATCTACTACAACTGGAGCAGCGGCAAGGCCGAGAAGTGCACGTTCTGCTATCCGCGCATTGAAGCCGGCCAGCCGACCGTGTGCTCGGAAACCTGCGTGGGCCGCATCCGCTACCTGGGCGTCATGCTGTACGACGCCGACCAGATCGAACGCGCCGCCGCCACCGCCAACGAACAGGACCTTTATGAATCGCAGCTGGACCTGTTCCTGGACCCGCATTCCCCAGAGGTGATCGCCGCCGCGCGTGAACAGGGCATACCCGAATCGTGGCTGGAAGCCGCCCGGCAGTCGCCCGTCTACAAGATGGCCGTGCAGTGGCGCGTGGCGTTCCCGCTGCATCCGGAATACCGCACCTTGCCGATGGTCTGGTATATCCCCCCGCTGTCGCCCATCCAGACGGCGGCCGAAGCGGGCCAGATGCCGCAGCGCACCGTGGGCAAGAGCGCGATGATCCCGGACGTGTCCAGTCTGCGCATTCCCGTGCGCTACCTGGCCAACCTGCTGACGGCGGGCAAGGAAGCGCCCGTGTTGCAGGCGCTGGAACGCATGTTGGCGATGCGCGCCTACAAGCGCTCGGAAACCGTGCATGGCGAACGCGATACGGCGCTGCTGGAACAGGTGGGGCTGTCCGAGGAAACGGTGCAGGACATGTACCAGATCATGGCCATTGCCAACTACGAAGACCGCTTCGTCGTGCCCAGCAGCCACAAGGAAATCGTGGAAGACAGCTTCAACGAAAAAGGCAGCTGCGGTTTTACCTTCGGCAACGGCTGCTCGGGCGGGGTGTCCGTAGGCACCTTGTTTGGCCGCAAGCCGCAGGGCAGCGAAATCTTTATCGAAATGCCCAAATCCCGCAAGAAGGCCGCCCAGGCGCGCTAGGACAGGAGAGAACACCATGACGCACTACCGCTTGCTTTCCGCCTTGCTCAGCTACCCCGAGCCCGACTTGCTTGACGCGCTGGGCGAGGTCGAGGCCGCGTTGGCCGACGACCCCGACGCCGAAGAGGCCCTGCAACCGCTGGTCGCCTATCTGGCCACCAACGACCTGATCACCGTGCAGGAAAACTACGTTGCCACCTTCGACCGCAACCGCTCGCATTCGCTGCACCTGTTCGAACACGTGCATGGCGAAAGCCGTGACCGCGGGCAGGCCATGGTTGACCTGCTGGATACCTACCGGCAGCACGGCTTTGAGCCGGTTGTGTCCGAGCTGCCCGACCATGTGCCGCTGTTCCTGGAATTCCTGGGCGTGATCGATCCGGCCGATGCGCAAGACCTGCTGGACGAGGCCATCCACGTGCTGGCGGCGATCGGTGCGCGGCTGGCTCGTGGCGACAGCCCGTACGCGGGCATCTTTCAAGTGCTGCGCGCGGCCGCCCGCGTGGTGCCGCGCGAGCAGACCGACGCGCCCGTGCGCGACATGGACGAAGCCATGGAAACGTTTGGCGTCAGCGCGGACGGCGTGGAACCGTTGCTGCGGCCGTTCGCGGGCGATGGCGCACAAGCCGTGCGCTTCTATCCCCGCGCCAACCCCCCCATTCGTGCTCAGGACGACGCATCATGAATACCCTGAATCAATTCCTTTTCGGTATCTATCCCTACATCGCGCTGACCGTCTTCCTGCTGGGCAGCCTGGCGCGTTTCGAGCGCGAGCAATACACCTGGAAAACCGATAGTTCGCAGCTGCTGCATCGCGGCCAGCTGCGGCTGGGCAACATCCTTTTTCACGTCGGCATCCTGGGCTTGTTCTTCGGCCATCTGGCCGGCCTGCTGACGCCGGTGGTGGTGTGGGACACGCTGGGGGTGTCGCATACGCTCAAGCAAACGGTGGCCATGGTGGCGGGCGGCGTGATGGGCGGGCTGTGCCTGATCGGCCTGCTGATCCTGATCCATCGCCGCCTGACCGACCCGCGCATCGCTCGCACCACGCGGCCGGGTGACAAGCTGCTGCTGCTTTGGATACTGGTGACCTTGCTGCTGGGCCTGTCGACCATCGCGTTGTCCGCCGGTCACATGGACGGCGAAATGATGGTGCGCCTGATGACCTGGGCCCAGCACATCGTGACGTTCCAGGGCGACGCCGCCAGCCACATCGCCGGCGTGCCGCTGCTGTTCAAGGCGCATCTGTTCATGGGGCTGACGCTGTTCGTGATCTTCCCGTTTACCCGGCTTGTCCACGTCTGGAGCGGCTTTGCCTCGCTGGGCTATCTGGGCCGCGCCTGGCAACTGGTGCGCCCACGCTGAAACCGTCTGAACCAGGAGCCCAACATGCCTGTCATCGTCAATGGCGTCGAACTGAACGACGCCGATCTGGAACGTGAACTGCCGCTGCATGCCGACACCAGCAACCCCATGCGGCACGCCATCACGGCGTTGGTCCTGCGCCGGGTGTTGCTGGACGAGGCGCGGCGGCTGGACGTCAACAACGCCGATTTCGATGACGCCGGCGACAGCGCCATCGGCGACAACGAAGACGCCATCATCACCGCCTTGCTGGCCCGCCGGGCCGCCTCGCCCATGGCGGACGACGCCGCCTGCCGGCGCTTCTATCACGCCAATCCGCAGCGCTTCATGGTCGGGGAGCTGGTCGAAGCCGATCACATCCTTTTCCAGGTGACACCCGACGTCAACCTGGACATGCTGCGCGCGCATGCCAACGCGGTGCTGCAAGATTTGCTGGCCGATCCGTCAAGCTTTGCCCAGGTGGCGCGCGAGCAGTCCAACTGCCCGTCGGCGGCCGTGGGCGGCAGCCTGGGCCAACTGGGCCGGGGCGACACCGTGCCCGAGTTCGAACGCGCCGTGTTCGCCCTGCCGTCGGGCGGCTTGTTGCCGCAACTGCTGCACACGCGGCACGGCTTGCACATCGTGCGGGTCACGCGCCGTATCGAAGGCCGCATGCTGCCCTACGAACACGTGGCGCAGCAGATCGCGGCGGCGCTGTCGGCCATGAGCCAGGACACGGCCTGGCGGCAATACACCAAGCTGCTGGTGGATAAGGCGGACGTGCAGGGCATCGACCTGCAAGGCAGCGAGGCGGATCGCGTGGTCGGCGAGAGAGCCGCGTGATGGTGATGGACGGCCCCACGGTAATGGACGACTCCGCGGCAATGGACGACCCCGCCGCCGTCCGCGACTTGCGCACGCTGACCGACGGCTTTGGCCGACGCATCGACTACCTGCGCGTGTCCGTCACCGATCGCTGCGACCTGCGTTGCAGCTACTGCCTGCCCAAGGATTTCAAGGGCTTTGAAACGCCCGCCAACTGGCTCACCCACGCCGAGATGGCGCGGCTGATCGGGCTGTTCGTTGCGCTGGGCGTCGGCAAGGTCCGGTTGACGGGCGGCGAGCCGCTGCTGCGTCGGGGCGTGGCGGACCTCGCCGCCGCCATCGGCGCCATGCCCGGGGTGTCCGACCTGTCGGTGTCCACCAATGGCACGCAGCTGGCGCGTCATGCGCGGGCGCTGCGCGCGGCGGGCGTGACGCGGCTGAACGTCAGCCTGGACACGCTGGATGCAGACGCCTTCAGCAGGATCACCGGGCGCGACTGCCTGACGGACGTGCTGGCCGGCCTTGCGGCGGCGCGCGACGCAGGCTTTGCGCCCATCAAGCTCAATAGCGTCGTGCACGCGGCCACGCCCCAAGCGCACGTGCGGCGGCTGCTGGATTACGCCGTGGCGCAGGGCTTCGTGCTGCGCCTGATCGAGCCGATGCCGATGGGTACGTGCGGGCAAGGCATGCGGCATACGGACTTGAACGCGCTGGGCGCCACGCTGGCCGCCGAGGCAGGGCTCATCCCGGCCATGCCGGTAGCGGGCGGGGCGTCGGGGCAGGGCTCAGTCAGGCAGGCGGGCTCCGGCCCCGGCCCCGCCCGTTACTGGACAGCCGGCCATGGCGCGCCGGTGCTGGGCGTCATTACCCCCATGTCGCGCCATTTCTGCGCGGCCTGCAACCGCGTCCGCCTGGGCGTGGACGGCACCTTGTATCTGTGCCTGGGTCAAGAGGACCAAGTGCCCTTGGGCCGCATGCTGCGCGCCGGCGCGACCGACGCCGAGCTGACGCGCGCCATCCTGGCCGGCATCGCCAGCAAACCAGAACGCCACGACTTCCAGGAAAAGCCGGAACGCATCGTGCGCTTCATGGCGCAGACGGGCGGCTGAAGGGCGAGGAACAACCATGCGCGACATCGAACGATTCATCGACGGCTTCCAACGCTTTCAACAGCAGTACTACGAAGACGCGCCCGCGCTGTACCGCCACCTGCGCGACGGGCAGCACCCCAGCACCTTGCTGATTGGTTGCTGCGATTCCCGCGTCGACCCGGCCATGTTGCTGGGCTGCGACCCTGGCGACATCTTCGCCGTGCGCAACGTGGCCAACCTGGTGCCGCCCGCCAGCGCGGATCGCGGCCTGCAAGGCGTGCTGGCCGCGATTCAATTCGCGGTTGAACAGTTACGAGTCAGCCGCATCATCGTGCTGGGCCATGCACATTGCGGCGGCATCCGGGCGCTGATGGAACAGCGCACCCGCAGCGACGGCGAAACTGATTACCTGGAACGGTGGATGGATATCGCCGAGCCGGCCCGCGACCGGGTGCTGCGGCAGATGCCCGCCGCCACCGACGCCGAACGGCGGCGCGCGTGCGAGCAGGCGTCCATTCTGATTTCGCTGCGCAACCTGGACGACCTGCCTTTTGTGCGGCGCGCGGTGGCGGCGGGCAGCCTGACGCTGCACGGCTGGTACTTCGATCTGGTGGCCGGGGCATTGCTGGCATACTCGCCCCGGGCGGATGCGTTTCTGCCCATTGTCTGTCCCTTGTTTTCGGAGCACGCATGAGCCCAGTTTTCGGTATCGCCGGCCGGTCCGGCAGCGGCAAGACCACTCTTATCGAGGCGATGCTGCCGCTGTTGGCGGCGCGCGGCCTGCGCGTGAACGTCATCAAGCACAGTCATCACGACTTTCAGATGGAGCCGCCCGGCAAGGACAGCGCGCGCTTTCGATCGGCCGGCGCGCAGGAAGTGATGGTGGCCTCGCCATATCGCTACGCCATCGTGCATGAATTGCGCGACACGCCCGAGCCCACGCTGGACGAGCAACTGGCGCGGTTGTCGCCCGCCGACCTGGTGCTGGTCGAAGGCTTCAAGCAGGCCGCGATTGCGCGCATCGAAGTCTATCGGCCCGCCCTGGGAAAGCCACCGTTGCATGCGGAAGACGGCGGTTTTCTGGCGGTTGCCACCGACGCTGCCCTGGATACCGCCTTGCCATGCCTGCCGCTGAACGACCCCGCGCGGGTGGTGGACTTCCTTTGCGACCAACTGGGCCTGCCCTGAAGGCGAATACACTAGCGACCGCGCGGGACGCACGGCAGGCATTGCAGGCATTGCAAGTCCCGCATCGCAAGTCCCGCATCGCAAGTCCCGCATCGCAAGTCCCGCATCGCCCTGATCCGATCACCATGACGACTTCTCCGTCCACCGCCGGTACCGCCACCTCGACGGACAGTAGCGCCAACGCCCGCACTGCCGTCAACGCCCGCACTGCCTCCCCGGACGCCGACGCCGACGGCCTGCCGTCCCCCCGGCACCGGCTGTCCACGCGCATCGTCGCCAGTTCGCTGGCCGCGCTGGTGGTCGTGCTGTCGATGATCGGTTGGACGCTGTGGCTGTCCTGGCAGCTGGAAGGCGCGGGCGCCGCCATCAACGACACCGGCAGCCTGCGCATGCGCGCCAACCGCGTTGCGGTCGAGCTGATGCGCCCGCAAGCCGGCCGCGAAGCGCGCAGCCAGGAACAGATGGCCGAAATGGACGACACCATTTCCCGCCTGGCGCGCGGCAACCCGGCGCGCCCGCTCTTCATCCCCAATAACGAAGCGATCCGCACGCAATGGCATGACGTGGCCAACTATTGGCACGACGTGATGAAGCCCGCGGCATTGCGGGCGCTGGCGCAGCCGGATGCGGCCATCTATTTACAGACGCTGCCGGAATTCGTGACGCGCGCCGACACGCTGGTGCGCATGATCGAGCAGGACAACGCCGGCAAGACCACGGCGTTGCGGCTGTCGCAAGGCGTGCTGGCCGCGATTGCCTGCGCCGGCACGCTGGCGATGATCTATCTGCTGTACCTGTGGATCATCGCGCCGGTGCTGCGCTTGCGCGATGGTCTGCAACGCATGGCCGACCGCGATTTCAGCACCCGCCTGCCCGTGGAAAGCGAAGACGAATTCGGTGTGCTGGCGCGCGGCTACAACCGCATGGCCGACCAGCTGCAAGACCTGTACACCGGGCTGGAAACGCGCGTTGAACAAAAGACGGCGCAATTGGCCGCGCAAAACCGCGACATCGGCGCGCTGTACGACATGGCCGCTTTCCTGAACCAGCCCAACGACATCGAAGCCATGTGCGACGGCTTCCTGCGCCGCGTCATGTTGCAATTCGACGCCGACGGCGGCAGCATCCGGGCGCTGGACCCCGACAATGAAAAGCTGAACCTGGTGGTGTCGGTGGGCCTGTCCGACGCGCTGGTGGAATCCGAACACTGCATGAAGGTGGACGACTGCTATTGCGGCGTGGCCACGCGCCAGGCGGGCGTCGTCGTCATCCAGGATTTTCGGCATTCCCCCCCCGACATGGATTTGAACTGTGTGCGCGATGGCTTTGCCAGCGTGGCGGTCTTTCGCATCGTGACGCGCGACGAAGTGCTGGGCTCGTACTCGCTGCATTTCCGCCAACAGCGCCGGCTGGCGCCGTCCGATTCGCAGCTGCTTGAAACGCTGGGCCAGCATCTGGGCGTGGCGCTGGACAACCGCCGCCTTAGTGCGCAGGCCCGGCAACTGGCCGTGGTTCAGGAACGCGGGCTGGTCGCGCAAGGGCTGCACGACAGCCTGGCGCAAGGGCTGAATTTCCTGAACCTGCAATTGCAGATGCTGGACGCGGCCGTCAAGCGCGGCGACGAAGACGAGGTGGCTGAAATCTTGCCGCTGCTGCGCACCGGCGTCGACGAAAGCTATCAGGATGTGCGCGAACTGCTGAACAACTTCCGCACCAAGCTGGGGCAGGGCGACCTGCAAGCCGCTATCGAAAGCACCGTGGATCGTTTTCGCCGGCAGACCGGCATCGACACCGCGTTGCGCGTTGAGCGCGGCGAAGGCGCGCCCTTGCCGCCCGACCAGCAACTGCAAGTGCTGTTCATCCTGCAAGAAGCGCTGTCCAACGTGCGCAAGCATTCCGAGGCCAGCCGCGTGGACGTCACGGTGGGCAACGACCGCGACTTCAGCCTGCACATCGTCGATAACGGCCAGGGCTTCGACCCCGCCGACGTGGCGGCGCGCGGCGACGCGCACGTGGGCCTGCACATCATGCAAGAGCGCGCGGCCCGCATGCGCGCCGTGATAAAACTCGAATCGCAGCCCGGCGCCGGTACGCGCGTCATGCTGACCTTGCCCGGCAGTGAACGCCAGGCCGCCTGACCTTTATTGACCATGCCCATCCGTATTCTGCTTGTCGATGACCACACCCTGTTCCGTTCCGGCGTGCGCCTGCTGCTGCAACGCCAGCCCGACTTTGAAGTCGTGGCCGAGGCGGGCGACGGCGTGGAAGGCATCAAGCGCGCCAAGGAATTGCAGCCCGATGTGATACTGCTGGACTTAAACCTGCCCGGCTTGTCCGGCCTTGAAACGCTGCAACTGCTGACGCAGGATCTGCCGTCTTGCGCCGTCATCATCCTGACCGTGTCTGAAGAAGCCGACGAACTGGGGCAGGCCTTGCGCGATGGCGCGCGGGGCTATCTGGTCAAGAACATCGACGCCGACGTGCTGACATCCGCCATTCGGCGCGCGGCGCGGGGCGAATCGGTCATCGCCGAGAGCATGACGGCCAAGTTGGTCGATCAATTTCGCGGCCAGGCCACGCAAGCGGCGCAGGCCGCGCAAGGCAAGGGCGTGGCCGAGCGCCACCGCCTGACCGCCCGCGAAACGCAGATCGTGCAATGCCTGGCGCGCGGCGCCAGCAACAAGGTCATCGCGCGCGAGCTGGACGTCAGCGAAAGCACGGTAAAGATCCACGTGCAGAACGTGTTGAAGAAATTGAACCTGACCAGCCGGGTGCAAGTGGCCGTCTATGCGGTGGAACACGGCCTGTATTCCGAAGAAGAATGACGGCAGCGTCACTAAACAATGACGGCCCTGAAATATTGAATCTAAGACGAGATTCAATACTAGTACGACGGGACTATCCCGATTCCTCCCAGTTCATATAAATTAGATTTCAAGGGGCTGGCATACCGAATCCGATTCGGTATCGCCGGGTGGCCCGTCCATTTTTTCATCGTTCCGCCATGCCCGTCCGGGGCATCGTCAACGGGCAGAACACTTTCCCGATATTGCCTCTATTGCTGCGCGCTGCTGAACCGGTGCGAGGCGAATCATTTGCGCGCGGTTGCTTTTCGAGCAATTCGTTTTTGCCATCTGATTATTCAGATCGAATTTATACGAGGTTTCACGCGCTAGCGACAAAACACAAGTCGGATTAATTCCTTTCACTAGGATTCGTGACAGAAATGTCTGAATTTGCTGGGAAAAATCCTCTGATTCTTACTACAAGAATCAGCGTCGCATTTACTGCTGGCGAATCGCGAAATTCGTCAATGGAGATTGGCCGTGAACAAAATCTATAGCCTCGTTTGGAACCGTGTGACCGGTGCATGGGTCGTCGTGTCGGAATTGACGAAATCCCGTGGGAAATCCAATCGGGGCGCCCGTCAAGCCGCCTTGCGCAGGGCGGGGGGCATTGCGGCGCCATTGATACTCGCGGCGGCAATGGGAGGCTCGGTCTGGGCAGGCACCGCCGTCCAGGGCATGGCTGTTAACCCCATCACAACGGGTGGACTTACGCCCGCCTCGGTCGATGCGAACTCCATTGCCATCGGCGGCGGGTCCGGGGCAACCGCAACGAACGTCAGTATCGCCATCGGCGACGTGTCGATTGCCACGGGATCCAACTCCATTGCGATAGGGCGCCTTTCCTCAACGACCGGCAACAATGCGACGGGTGTGGGCTCCCAGTCCTCCGCCACCGGTATCGGCGCGACGGCATTCGGGTCCAGCGCGAACGCGGGGGCGAACAACACCTTGGCGGTGGGTGCGGGGTCCACCGCTTCCAATACCGGCGCGACGGCCTTGGGGCAAGGCTCGACGGCGTCGGGCAACAGTTCTCTGGCGGTGGGCACGGGATCGACAGCGCTTGGCGCAGGCTCGGTATCCATGGGGCTGAATACAACGGCAAGTGGCAATAGCACCGTCGCCCTGGGCCAATTGGCCAGCACCGGCGCGGGCAATGCCGTATCCATCGGCGTGTCGTCGACCGCAACCGCGACCGGCGCGGTGGCGTTGGGTGCGGGCGCCGCGTCCAGCGGCATCGGCTCGATTGCCACCGGCGTCAATGCGCAGGCGTTAAATCAGAATTCACTGGCGATCGGGTCCAGCGCGGTTGCAGGCGCGACCGTTGGTGGCCCGATCAACGACACGGCAATCGGCAACAACGCGCAAGCCAGCGGCGGCAGTTCCCTGGCCGCGGGCAATGGCGCGCGTGCCACCGCCGCGGGCGCGGTCGCGCTGGGCGGCAACGCCACGACCGGCGCTTCTTCAGCCGCCATCAACGGCATCGCTATCGGCGGGCAGTCTTCGGTGACTGCCGTGGCAACGTCGGGCATCGCGGTGGGCCGTGATGCACGCGCAATTGGTGCTTTCGGCATTGCCGTAGGCGATGGAGCCAGGTCCAACGCCACCGGCCAGAACGTGGCGATCGGGTCGGCGGGCACCTCGGCCAACGCCGCCACGGTGAGCGGCGGCGCGGTGGCCATCGGACGTCAGCAAAGCGCGACGGGCGACGGCGCCGTGGCAATCGGAGACCCGAACACGGCCACCGGCACGGGCGCGGTCGCCGTCGGCGCTGACAACAGTGCGACCGCAATCGGCGCGCTGGCGATCGGCAACGCAAACTCGGCGGTCACGCCGGGGGCGGTGGCGCTGGGGGCGGGATCGCAGGCGCACGGCGGCAACGGCGCATTCGGCGCGGGTTTCTCGTCCAATGCCTCGGGACGCGGCGCGGTCGCCATCGGCAACACCAACCCGGCAACGGGGCAAGGCGCAGTCGCCATCGGCGACTTGAACGTGGCAACGGGGCTGGCATCCATCGCCATGGGTTCGGGTTCGCTTGCCACATCAGCCAGCACCATCGCGCTGGGCTATCAGGCCGCCGCGACATCGGGCCAGGCCGTCGCCATCGGCTATCAAACCGTGACGGCGGGCGCCAACAGCGTCACGGTCGGCTATCAAAGCAGTGCGGCCGGGTCGAATTCGGTGGCGTTGGGCGCCAATGCCTTCGCCACGGGCACCTCGTCGGTCGCGATCGGCCGGGGCGCCATTGCCCAAGGGCTGGAAGACACCTTCATCGGCGTAGGCGCGGGCACGGGCACCCTGGCCAGCCGTGGGCAGAACACCGCCATCGGCGCGTACGCGGGATCGCTGGCTACGGGCGAGGGCACCACCGCCATCGGGCAGGACGCAGGCCAAAGCGTGTCCGGCGACGACAACCTGGCAGCCGGCCGGGGCGCGGGCAGCAACGTCACGGTGGACCGCACGGTGGCGCTGGGATATCTGGCCAACACCAACATCGCAAACTCCGTGGCCCTGGGCAGCAATGCGTCCACCACGGCGGCACTGTCCACCAGCACGGCCGGCATGACGTCTTACGGCAGTAGCACGATCAGCGGCAACACCTACAGTTTCGGTGGGGGCCAGGGTTCGCCCACCGGGGTGGTCAGCGTGGGCGATGCGGGCTCTGTGCGCCGCATTCAGCGCGTGGCGACGGGCCTGCTCAGTTCAAACAGTACCGACGCGGTCAACGGCTCGCAGCTGTACGCCGTGGCGCAGCAGATCTCCGCCGGTGCGCCCACCCCCACCAACTACTTCAACGCCAACTCCACGGTGACGGGCGCGGGCAGCAATACGCGCGCCAACTCGGGCGCGACCGGTACGGACGCCGTGGCCGTGGGCGCCAGCGCCGCCGCCACCGGGGTGAACGACATGGCGTTCGGCAAGACGGCCACGGCGGGGGCGGGCAACGCCATCGCCATCGGCGTGGGCGCGCAGGCGACGGGCATCGCCTCGATTGCGTTGGGCGCGGGTGCGACATCGGCAGTGCCGGGCGGGGTTGCGCTGGGCACGAACGCGGTGGGCTCGTCCAACGTGCAGACAAGCGGCCTGGTGTCGCCCAGCACGGCGGGGCCCATCGCGGGTATCGCGTTCGACAACACCTCCAACATGGGTGCGGGTGCCATTTCCGTCGGCACGGCCACGGGCAAGCGTCAGATCAAGAACCTGGCGGATGGCTCGGACCTGACGGACGCCGTCACGGTGCGGCAGATGACGGCCGTGACCAGCGCGGCCAACACGGGCATGAACAACGTGGGCACCAGCGTGGCGACGAACCTGGGCGGGGGGGCGACCTACACCCCGGCGTCCGGCACCATCGGCCCCCCGACCTACAACGTGCAGGGCACGTCCTACACCAACGTCGGCACCGCGATAGGCGGGCTGAACACGGCCGCGACCAACCTGGCCACCGGCAAGATCGGCCCGTTTGTGGCGGACAACAGTGTGACGACCGTGCAGGCGGTATCCTCCGGCGCCAGCGCGGCGGCGGGCGGCTTTGGCGCGTCGGCCACCGGCGCGGCCTCTACCGTGGTGGGCAGCCAGTCGACCGATAACGCGGTGGCCAACTCCGCCATCCTGGGCCAGGGCGCGTCGGTTACGGCGGGCCTGACCGGCAAGAACGTGGCGCTGGGCCAAGGTTCGACGGCGACGATCGGGTTGCAAGCCGGCTATTCCTCGTTCGGGCTGGCGGCGGCGCAGAACTCCGCCGGCGAAGTGTCGGTGGGCACGGCGGGCAGCCGTCGAAAGATCACCAACGTGGCGGCCGGCAGCGCATTGACCGACGCCGTGAACGTGGGCCAGCTGAGCGGCGCGGCCTCCAACGTAGGCACCAGCGTGGCCACCGGCCTGGGCGGCGGCGCCACCTACAACAGCACGGCGGGCACGGTCAGCGCGCCCGGCTACACGGTGCAGGGCACGGCGTACACAAATGTGGGCGCGGCATTGGCCGGTGCGAACACCGCGCTGACCGGCCTGGTAACCGGCAAGACCGGTGGGTTTGTCTCGGACAACAGCGTGACGGCGGTTCAATCGCTCGCCTCGGGCGCGAACAGCAGCGCAGCGGGCTTCGGTGCGTCGGCCACCGGGGCGGCGTCCACCGTTGTGGGCAATTCGGCCACGGATAACGCGGTTGCGAATTCCACGGTGCTGGGTCAGGGCGCTTCGATCACGACGGGGCTGAGCGGATCGAACGTGGCGTTGGGTCAAGGTTCCGTGGCAACGACCGGATCCGAAACGGGCTATACGGCAATTGGTTTGGCGGCAGCGCACAACTCCAGCGGCGAAGTGTCCTTGGGCACGTCGGGCGCGGAACGCAAGGTCACGAATCTTGCAGCCGGCAGCGCCGCCACGGACGCCGTGAACGTCGGGCAACTGACAGGCGTATCGAACGCGGCAACCTCAGGGCTGAACACGCTTGGCACCAGCTTGGCGTCCGGCCTTGGCGGCGGATCGGCGTTCGACCCGACAAGCGGTACCGTGACCGCGCCAAGCTACGGCGTGCAGGGCACTACGTACGCCAACCTGGGCGGCGCCATTGGCGGGCTGGACACTGCGGTCACCGGCCTCGGCTCGGCGGTCATCAGCCTGGACTCGGCGGTTACCGGCCTGGACTCCGCAGTCACCAGCCTGGACTCCGCAGTTACCGGCCTGGACTCGGCAGTGGCCGGCCTCGACTCCGCAGTGGCGGGGCTGAGCAGCGGCAACATCGGGCCCTTTGTGTCGGACAACAGCGTGACGACGACGCAAGCCGTCGCGTCGGGCGCTGATGCGTCGGCGGGTGGGTTTGGGGCGTCGGCGACCGGCGTCGCGTCAACGGTCTTGGGCAATTCCGCGACGGATAACGCGGTGGCCGATTCCACCGTCCTCGGGCAAGGGGCGTCGATCACGGCGGGCTTGACGGGTTCCAACGTGGCGCTGGGTCAAGGCTCGACGGCAACGATCGGATCCGAAACCGGCTACACCGCAATCGGACTGACGGCCACGCAAAGCTCCAGCGGCGAAGTGTCCTTGGGCACGTCGGGCGCAACACGCAAGGTCACGAATCTTGCAGCCGGCAGCGCCGCCACGGACGCCGTGAACGTCGGGCAACTGACGGGCGTATCGAACGCGGCAACCTCAGGGCTGAACACGCTTGGCACCAGCTTGGCGTCCGGCCTTGGCGGCGGATCGGCGTTCGATGCGACAAGCGGTACCGTGACCGCGCCAAGCTACGGCGTGCAGGGCGCTACGTACGCCAACCTGGGCGGCGCCATTGGTGGGCTGGACACTGCGGTCACCGGACTGGATTCCGCGGTTTCCGATCTGGACTCCGCCGTCACCAGCCTGGACTCCGCAGTTACCGGCCTGGACTCGGCAGTTTCCGGGCTGGACTCGGCAGTGGCGGGGCTGAGCAGTGGCAACATCGGGCCCTTTGTGTCGGACAACAGCGTGACGACGACGCAAGCCGTCGCGTCGGGCGTTGATGCGTCGGCGGGTGGGTTTGGGGCGTCGGCGACCGGCGTCGCTTCAACGGTCTTGGGCAATTCCGCGACGGATAACGCGGTGGCCGGTTCCACCGTCCTGGGGCAAGGCGCGTCGATCACGGCGGGCTTGACGGGTTCCAACGTGGCGCTGGGTCAAGGCTCGACGGCAACGATCGGATCCGAAACCGGCTACACCGCAATCGGATTGACGGCCACGCAAAGCTCCAGCGGCGAAGTGTCCTTGGGCACGTCGGGTGCGGAACGCAAGATCACGAATCTTGCAGCCGGCAGCGCCGCCACGGACGCCGTGAACGTCGGGCAACTGACGGGTGTATCGAACGCGGCAACCTCAGGGCTGAACACGCTTGGCACCAGCGTGGCGTCCAACCTGGGTGGCGGATCGGCGTTCGATCCAACGACCGGCACAGTCAGCGCGCCGACTTACGGCGTGCAAGGCAACACGTACTCCGACCTGGGCAGCGCCATCGGCGGGCTGGATTCGGCGGTCAGCACGATCGGCAGCGGCAAGGGCGGGCCGTTCGTATCCGACAACAGTGTCACCACCGTCCAGGCCTTGGCGTCGGGCGCGGACAGCGCAGCGGGCGGGTTCGGCGCGTCGGCAACGGGGGATGCGTCCACCGTCATCGGCAACCAATCCACCGACAACGGCGTCGCGGCATCCACCATCCTGGGTAACGGCGCCAGTGTTACGACGGGAATCACGGGTTCCAACGTGGTGTTGGGACAGGCCTCGACGGCAACCCTGGGCGCACAAAGCGGCTACGCGGCGTACGGCTTGAGCAGCCCGCAACGTTCCGTGGGCGAAGTGTCCTTCGGTTCGACAGGCGCCGAGCGCACGCTCACCAACGTGGCGGCGGGCAGCGGCGATACCGATGCCGTCAACGTCGGCCAGTTGAAGGGCTCGGCGGCATTGCTGGGTGCAAGCGTGGCGACCGGTCTGGGGGGCGGATCGGCCTTTGACCCCGCCACGGGTTCGATCAGTGCGCCCACCTACACCGTGCAGGGCAATACGTACACGACGCTGGGCAACGCGATTGGCGGGCTGGATGCCACCGTGTCCAACATCAGCAGCGGCAAGTCGGGGCCCTTTGTGGCGGATGCGTCGGTCACCACCGCGCAGCCCGTGGCAGCGGGCGCCAACAGCGCGGCGGGCGGCTTGGGCGCACTGGCAGCGGGCGCGGCGTCCGTCGTGCTGGGCAACCAGGCTAGCGACAACGGCGTGGCCAATTCCACTGTGCTGGGCCAGGGCGCAACCATCAATGCCGGCTTGACCGGCGCCAACGTGGCGTTGGGCCAGGGGTCTGTAGTGTCGATGGGCGCGCAGAACGCGTATGTGGCCTTTGGTTTGGCCGGCACGGTCAGCTCGGCGGGTGAAGTCTCGGTGGGCTCGCCCGGCAACCTGCGCAAGCTGACCAACGTGGCGCCGGGCAGCGAGCTGACCGACGCGGTCAACGTGCGCCAATTGCAGACGGTCAATACGCGCCTGGGCCAAGTCAACTACGACGCCCTGATGTGGGACCCCACATCCAATGGCGGCGTGGGCGCGTACACCGCCGCGCACGGCAGCATCGGCGGGCCCAGCATCATCACCAGCGTGGCGCCGGGCGTACTCAGCGCAAGCAGTTGGGACGCCGTGAACGGGGCGCAGCTGTTCGCCACCAACGAAGCCATGATGCAATTGGCCAGCACGGTAAACAACAACGCCGGCTCGCTTGACCCGATCGTCAACGGCCAGGGGTCGCGCTACGAGCGCACTAACGACAACGGCATGGTGCAAGGCAACGCGTATGCGCGGGGGCAGGGCGCCACCGCCATCGGCTACAACGCACAGGCCGACGGCGCGGGCAGCCTGGCCATGGGCGCCAACACGCAGGTGACTGTGGATGGCGGTGTCGCCATCGGCGAAGGCTCCATCTCGGATCGGGCCGCCGTGACACGCGCCGCGACGCGTGCCGTGGCACCGGGGGCGTTCTCAGTGGGCGCGCCGGGCATGCTGCGACAGGTCATCAACGTGGCCGACGGCACCCAGGCCCAGGACGCCGTGACGGTGCGCCAGTTGCAAGGCGCCATCGCATCGGTCGCGGTGACGGGCACCCAGTACTTCCACGCCAACAGCACGCTGGTGGACTCGCTGTCCGTCGGCACGGACGCCATTGCCGTCGGGCCCCAGGCGGTGGTGAACGGGGACGCTGGCATCGGCATCGGCCTGACCGCGGAAGTGGACAGCACCGCCATCAACGGCATCGCGATCGGGTCTTCGGCGCGTTCCTCGCTGGACTCGGCCGTGGCCTTGGGCACGTCGGCACTGGCGGGCGGCTCGCGGTCGATGGCCTTGGGTGCATCGGCAAGCGCCGCGGGCGATCGGGGCGTGGCGCTGGGTGCGGCCGCCAGCGCCTCCGGAAATGACTCCCTGGCGCTGGGCTCGGGCGCGCAAGCATTGCAAGCGGGCGACGTGGCGCTGGGTGCGAATGCGGTGGCCGACATGGGCGCGGCACCGGCCTACACGGGCAAGTACTCCGGCGTGTCCAACACCATCGCCGGCACGGTGTCCTTGGGCACGGCGGGCGCCGAACGCACGATCAGCAATGTGGCCGACGCGCAAAACGCCACTGACGCCGTGAACCTGCGGCAACTGGATGGCGCGGTGATACAGGCCAACCAGTACACGGATCAGCAGATCGCCACCGTCAATAGCGGTTTGACGCAAGGCGGCAGCGGCATGTTCCAGGTGAACCAGGCCAGCGCCACACCGGCGCCCACGGCCACCGGCGCGGACGCCACGGCGGCCGGCGCGGGCGCGGTCGCCTCGGGCAGTGGCAGCACCGCATTGGGCAACGGCGCCGAAGCCCGTGGCGCCAACTCGGTGGCGTTGGGGGCGGACAGTACCGATGGCGGACGCGCAAACGTCGTGTCCGTCGGTGCGGCCGGCACGGAACGTCAGGTGACCAACGTGGCGGCTGGTACGGCGCAGACGGACGCGGTCAACGTGCAACAGCTGGACGCCGCCAAGCAGGGGTCTGTGCAGTACGCCACCACGCCGGGCACGGACGCGGTGGATTACTCGCGCGTCACGCTGGGCAACGGCGGTGCGCCGGTCACGCTCGGCAACGTGGCCGATGGCGTGGACAACCACGACGCCGTCAACGTGCAACAGTTGAACGAAGGGCTGGGCGGCGCGTTGCAGCAGTCCAACGCCTACACCGACGGCAAGTTCCAGAACCTGCGCAACGACGTTGATCGCTATCGCCGGGATGCGGCGGGCGGCACGGCCACGGCGTTGGCCGTGGCGGGCCTGGCGCAAGCCTACGCTCCGGGGCGCGGCATGTTCTCCATCGCCGGCAGCACGTATGACGGGCAGCAGGGCTTTGCGATGGGCCTGTCCACCGTGTCGGCCAGCGGCAGCTGGGTCTACAAGCTGTCCGGTTCCACCAACACGCGCGGTACGTATGGCGCGGTGATCGGAGCAGGCTATCAGTGGTAAGGGAACGTCGGCCTGCCGGAACGATTTTCCGGCAAGCCGGTGGGCTTGGGCTCGTGCTGTGTGCTTGTGCCAATGCGGTGTTTATCTTTTTACAGTGAGGACTTATGCGACAACAAACTCTGATTTCTTGCGGCTTGCGCGTCGGCCTGTTCAGCGGCGCCCTGTTGCTGGCGGCGCCTGCCCTGGCGGCCGATCCGTCGCTGGACAGCGCGGTGACGGCGGCCCGGCAATGGGCGTCGATGTCGGATAGCGGCGCCACGGACAAGATGTGGAGCGCCAGCAGCGACATCATGAAAAAGCAAGTGGACAAGCAGGGTTGGTCCGAATACCTGAGCCAGCTGCGCAACGAGGTGGGCCGCCACACGAAGCGCGAATGGCTACAGGTGGTGCGGGTGTCCGACCCGGCCGACCTGCCGCAAGGGCAATACGTGAACGTCATCTTTGAAACCAAGTTCCTTAACATGCCCGCCACCGAAACCGTATCGATGGTGGCAAGCAAGAACCGCTGGGTGCCGATGGGATATGTGGTGCGCAAGATTGCACCGGACGGGCAGACTCCCATGTAAGCCGGCCGCCGCGCCCGTGGCCCGTCCAGCCGGGCCATGTTTTGATTTGCGACAAGGCCCGCGTGTGCGCCGGACTCTAGACTGCCGGGCATGGATACGACTTCCCATCCCCTGGAATTGGTGGCGCCCGCCGGTAGCCTGGCGGCGCTGACCGCCGCATTGGATGCCGGCGCCGATACCGTCTATCTCGGCCTGCGCAACGCCACCAACGCCCGCAATTTCGCCGGGCTGAACTTTTCTGAAAACGACATACGCCAGGGCGTCGAGCTTGCGCATCGGCGCGGACGACAGGTGCTGTTCGCCATCAACACCTTTGTGCAGCCGGGCATGGCAGGCGAATGGCACGCGGCGGTGGACGCGGCGCACGCCTTGGGCGCCGACGCGGTCATCATGGCCGACCCCGGCCTACTGGCCTACGCCAGCGACCGCTATCCCGACCTGCGCCTGCACTTGTCGGTGCAGGGGTCGGCCACGCACGCCGACGCCATCGAACTGATGAAGGAACAATTCGGCATCCGCCGCGTGGTGTTGCCGCGCGTGCTGACCCTGGCCGAAGTGGCGCGCATCTGCGCCAACGTCAGTGTTGAAGTCGAAGTGTTCGGCTTCGGCAGCCTGTGCGTGATGGCAGAGGGCCGTTGCCTGCTGTCGTCCTACGCCACGGGCGATTCGCCCAACAACAAGGGCGTGTGCTCGCCCGCCCACGCGGTGCGCTGGGTGGAAGAGAACGGCCGCATGGACGCACGCCTGTCGGGCATTTTGATCGACCGCTACGAACCCGGCGAACCAGCCGCGTACCCCACGCTGTGCAAGGGCCGTTTCGAGGTGGACGGCCGCGCCGATCACGCCTTGGAAGAACCCACCAGCCTGAATGCCATCGGCCTGTTGCCACGGTTGGCGCAGATGGGCGTGCGCGCCATCAAGATCGAAGGCCGCCAGCGCAGCCCGGCCTACGTGGCGCAGGTGGTCGCCACGCTGCGCGCCGCGCTGGACAGCGCGCAGGCCGACCCCGCGCGCTATGCCCCGCTGCCCAAGTGGAACGCCTTGCTGGCGCGACACGCGGAAGGATCCCAAGTCACTCAAGGCGCATTTGAACGGCCATGGAAATGAACGCAAAACAATTTCAGATTTCTGTCGGGCCGCTGCTGTACTACTGGCCCCGGCGCGACACGCTGGACTTCTACGCCGCGCTGGCCGACGGGCCGGCCGACATCCTTTATGTTGGCGAAACGGTCTGTAGCCGCCGCCATGAACTGCGCGCGGACGACTGGCGCGACCTGGCCCACGATCTGCGCGCGGCGGGCAAGACGGTGGTGTTGTCGGGTCGCACCCTGATCGAGACCAGCGCCGAAGCCGGCGCGTTGAAGAAGCTGTGCGTCCAGGACGACTTCATGATTGAAGCGGGCGAGCTGGGCGCGGTCCGGCATTTGGCCGGGCGGCCTTTTGTGGCGGGGCCGCACGTCAACGCGTATCACGGCGGCACGCTGCAATGGCTGGCGCAGCAAGGCGCCATCCGCTTCGTGGCGCCGCTGGAGATGGATGGCGAAACGCTGGCCAGGCTGCTGCAAGAGCGGCCCGTGGGGCTGGGCGCGGAAACGCTGGTGTGGGGGCGCATGGCGCTGGCATTTTCGGCACGCTGTTTTACCGCGCGGCACTTTCGCCTGAAGAAAGACGAGTGCGGATTCCGCTGCATTGAACATCCGGACGGTCTGGACATGCGCACCCGGGAATCGCGCGAATTTCTCGGCATCAACGGCATCCAGGTGCAGTCCGCCGCGTGCCTGGATCTACTGGCGCAGGCAGGCGAACTGGCGCGAATGGGGGTGGACGTCTTGCGCGTCAACCCGCAGTCGGCGGGTACGCACGAAGCCATTGCCGCGCTGGATGCCATACGCCATGGCCGCATTGCGCAGAACGTACAGCCGCCCGCCGGTATCGGACGATGCAATGGCTATTACCACGGCCGCTCGGGCATCGAACTGCTGGAGGCAGCGGCATGACGGTGTCGATGCGCATTCCCGCCATGTTCAGCGCGTTGGGCCGCCGCGTGCCGCCACCGCTGGCGTCGCTGCACATGGTGGCGGGGCTGGAATTGGCGCGCCGCTTCAAGTGGCTGGCGCCGCCCGCCGAGCTGGACGGCCGCACGTTTGCGATCACCATCGAGGACCTGGGCGTGCGTGCCGGCTTCTGGGTACAAGGCGGCGCCTTCCGTCCAACATGGCGGCGCGCGCCAGCCGATCTTGAACTGGGCGCGGCGCTGGCGGACTTCATCAGCATGGCGCGCGGCGACACCGACGCCGATACCTTGTTCTTTCAACGGCGCCTGCGGATATCCGGCGACACCGAACTGGGCCTGATCGTGAAGAACTGGCTGGACGCCGCGCCGCGCCCGGCGTGGATGCGCGCGGCGGTATAAGGCCTTGGGCAGGCTCGTAGACCTGCGAAAACTAAGGGTTTCCACTCATTAGGCAGACTAATTCAGAGGATAAAAAATAAGAATTTTTCTTATGGCGGGGCCGGGGCTATAACGATTGGCTGATAGACCTCAACCTACGTAAGAGAGATAAACCATGAGGGGAAATTCCGTGACGGGCCACCAGCCGGTGCGCGCGTCGACCGCCGCTTTTGTCGGCACCATGATCGAGTGGTACGACTTCTACATCTACGCCACCGCCGCCGCGCTGGTGTTCGGCAAGTTGTTCTTCCCATCGGCCTCGGGCTTTTACGGCACCTTGGCCGCGTTCGGCACGTTTGCCGTGGGCTTTTTTGCGCGGCCGCTGGGCGGCGCCATCTTTGGTCACATCGGCGACAAGATCGGCCGCAAGAAATCCCTGGTGATCACCTTGGTGATGATGGGCTCGGTCACGGTGCTGATCGGCCTGTTGCCCACTCACGCGTCCATCGGCGTCTGGGCGCCCGTGCTTTTGATCCTGCTGCGCATCGTGCAGGGCATTGCCGTGGGCGGTGAATGGGGCGGGGCGGTGCTGATGGCGGGCGAGCATTCGCCCGACAAAAGCAAGCGCACGTTCTTTGCATCGTTTGCCCAACTGGGTAGCCCCGCCGGCCTGATTTTGTCGATGCTGATGTTCAAGCTGGTCACCGGGCTGGATGACGAGGCGTTCCTCAGCTGGGGCTGGCGCGTGCCGTTCCTGTTCTCGGCCGTGTTGCTGGTGGTGGGATTCGTGATTCGGCTTAGCGTGAACGAATCGCCCGACTTCGTGGCCGAACAGGCCGCGCAGGCCACGCGCGCCAAGTCCGCCGCGCTTGCAGGCGCCCAGCCCGCGCAGGCGCCGCTGACGCAAGTGCTGCGCGGCGCGCCGGGCTTGCTGGCGCTGGCCGTGGGCGCCAATGTGCTGGGCATTGCCGGCTTCTATTTCACCAACACGTTCATGATTGCCTACACCACGCAGTACGTGGGCCTGAACCGCGCGGGGATCCTGGACTGCCTGCTGGTGGTGTCGATCATGCAGTTCTTCATCACGCCGCTGTCGGCGTACATCGCCAGCCGCGTGGGCAACCTGCGCTTTCTGGGCGCCATGGCGTTTGCGTCGATCTTCACGCCCTATGCGATGTTCAACCTGGTCGACCAGGGCTCGCTTACCAGTATTACGCTGGGGGTTGGCGTGGCGGTACTCTTCATGGGCGCCTATTACGCCGTGATCGCCGGCTACGTCAGCGACAGCTTTCCCACCCGCATCCGCTACACCGGCATTTCGATGGCGTATCAGTTGTCGGGCGCCATCTTCGGCGGTTTGACGCCGTTGCTGGGCACGGTGCTGGCCGAGAATTTCAAGGGCCAGTGGTGGCCGCTGGCGATGCTGTTTTCGGCGATCTCGTTGCTTTCCCTGGTTTCCGTTTTGCTGCTGGGCACTGTCGGCCAGCGCACCCAGAATTTTCAACTGAAGGATCAGCAAGCATGAAGGCATTTTTTCACGACGACCAGAAGCTGCATCATCCCCAGACCTATTTCTCACGCGGCAAGATGCGCACGCCGCAAGAAGTGCCCGCCCGTCTGGACGGCCTGGTGCAGGCGGCGCAAAAGCTGGGCTTTGACGTGCAGGCGCCGGCCGACCATGGCGCGGGCGCCTTGGCGGCGGTGCATTCGCTGGACTACCTGCGCTTTTTGCAAGACGCGCATGCCGACTGGATGAAGCTGCCGGGCGACTGGGGCGGCGAAGTGGTGTCGAACGTGTTCGTGCGCGAACCCAACGCCTTGCGCGGCGTGCTGGCCAAGGCCGGGCGTTACCTGGCGGACGGCAGTTGCCCCGTGGGGCCGCACACCTGGCAGTCGGCCTATTGGGCGGCGCAGTGCGCGGTGGCGGGTGCCGAAGCCTTGCTGGCCGGTGACCAGCATGCTTATGCCATCTGCCGCCCGCCTGGCCACCATGCGCGGCGCGATGCGGCCGGCGGCTTTTGCTATCTGAACAACGCGGCCATCGCGGCGCAGCGGCTGACGTCGAAGTTTCCCCGCGTGGCCATCCTGGACACCGACATGCACCACGGCCAGGGCATTCAGGAAATCTTCTACGAACGCAGCGACGTGTTGTACGTGTCGATCCACGGCGACCCTGAAAACTTCTACCCGGTGGTCGCCGGCTTTGAAGACGAGCGCGGCGCGGGCGAAGGCTACGGCTACAACATCAATCTGCCCATGCCGCACGGTTCCAGCGAATCGGTGTTCTTTGACCGGCTGGCGCAGGCGCGCCGCGCCATCGAACTGTTCCAGCCGGACGCGCTGGTGCTGTCGCTGGGTTTCGACATTTTCGAGAAAGACCCGCAGGCTATGGTCAGCGTTACGGAAGACGGTTTCGAGCGGCTGGGCGGTGAGGTCGGGGCGCTGCGCCTGCCCACGCTGATCGTGCAGGAAGGCGGCTACTATATCGACGGATTGGAATCCAACGCGTCGCGCTTCTTCGCGGGGCTGACCGGCGTCTGAAACACGGGGCATCGGCGGGGCCGGCGTGGATTCCACCCGGCCTTTTTTTGATCTTGCCCCTACGCCATGCCCCAGCCGCCCGCCCGCACTGTCCCGTCACAACCGCTTGCCCCTGAACGCATGGACTGGAACCTGCTGCGCACCTTCATGTTTGTCGTGCAAGAGCGGGGCGTGGGGCGCGCCGCGCAAGCGCTGCACCTGAGCCAACCGGCGGTCAGCCAGGCGCTGAAGCGGCTTGAAGAGGCGGTGGGCGGCTTGCTGCTGCACCGGCGCAATGGCGAATTCCGTCTGACCGGGCTGGGCGATGAAATCTACGCCATTGCCCGCGACATGTACGGCACGATGGCGCGCATTGAAAATGCCGCCACGCAAGACCGCGCGGAAATCGCCGGCACCTTGCGGCTGCTTGTCATGAGCAAAGTGCAAAGCCCCGCTTACGACGATTTTCTGGCGCAGTTTCATCGGCGCTATCCCAAGATTGAATTCCACGTGGACGTGCTGCCCAGCGCCGCCATCCTGGACGCCCTGGCCAAGCGCGTGCCCGCCCTGGGCATCTGCCTGTGCCGTAAGCCGGTTGACGCGCTGGAAAGCCGGTTGTTCCTGCGGCACCACTACGCGGTGGTTTGCGGCCGTCACCATCCGCTGTTTTCCAAGCCGCGCGTCAATCTTGAAGATCTGATGGATCAGAACTTCGTGTGCTTTGCCAGCGACCAGATCGGCGATACGCTATCGCCCTTGACGATCTTTCGCGATCAGCAGGGGTTTACCGGCCGCATCGTAGGCACGTCGCCCAATATCGAAGAGATACGCCGCATGGTGGTGGCGGGCATCGGCCTGAGCTTCCTGCCCGAACACCTGATCCGCCAGGACGTCATGAGCGGCGATCTGCGGCGGCTGCCGCCCGCCGAGTCGGTGGCCGAGATCGATGTGTTCCTGACGTGGCACAAGCAACGCAAGCTGAGCACGGTGGAAGTCGCGTACCTGAGCGCGTTCGACCGTTTCCTGAACCGCATTCCGCTGGATTCGCGCGCGGGGTGAACACGCCGGCAATAAGGAAAGCGCATGACCACGGCAACGTCCGGCCAAAGCGGCCAGGAACCCACCGCATCCGAAAAGATCGATGCGCAAGGCGACACCATCAGCGAGCCGGCATTCAAGGCGCTGATCCTGGCGGCGGCCCCGAAGAACGCGCGCTAGCCCGGGGCTGGCGGCTGCACTGATCCGGGCACCAAACTCGGTACTAAAGCCCGCGCCAAACCCACACCAAACCCGCACCAAACCCGCACCAAACCCGCACCGAACCCCGTCCTAACCCCCGCGCGTTTCCATGCGCCGCGCCACGCGTGACAGCGCCAGGCTGGCGCCGAAGTACCCCAGCGCCACCGCCAGGTAGACCTCGACGTGATAGGGCCGCCAGTCGGTGCCGGCGACCACCGCCTTGGCCGCGCCCAACACGTCGAAGACGCCGATGATACTGACCAGCGAGGTGTCTTTGACCGCGCCCACGAACACGCCCAGGGCCGCTGGCGCGGCGATGCGGCGAGCTTGCGGCCAGATCACCGTGGCATAGGCGGTGAAGGGCCGCATGCCCAGTGCGCGCGCCGCCATCATCTGGCCGGGTGGAATCGCCTGCAACGCGCCGCGCAGCACTTCGGCCAACAGGCACGCGGTGTGCAAGGTCAGCGCGGCCAGCGCCATGCTGAACTTGGACACGTGGCCGCCCAGCAGCATGGGCAACACGAACGAGGCAAACAACAGTTGCGTCACCAGCGGCACGCCGCGCACCGCTTCGATCAGCCCGGCGGCCGCCAGCGATCCGGCCCGGCTGCCGGACCGGCGCAGCAGGGCCAGGGCAAACGCCAGCGGCACGGCGGCGGCGAGCGCGGCAACGGCCAGTATCAGCGTGACCAGCAAGCCGCCCCACCGTTGCGGCCCGATAGGGTTGCCGCCCCAAGGCCAGCCGGACAAGGCGGAAACGGCGATGGCCAGCAACGTCAGAAGTAACCCCGGCAGCAACCCCGGCAGCAACTTCCCCACCAAGTCCGCCAGCCGCCGTGGCTGCGGCCCCCGCAGCAACCTCGGCAGCAAGCCCCGCAGCCACCCGGCCCGAAGGCGCGCGGCCAAGCCCTGTGCGCCCAGCGTCAACGCGATGCCTGCCACCAGTGCCGCGCACGCCACCAGCGCGGCGCCCCGGTCGCCCGGAGCCATCGTTCCGAAGACCAGCAACGGCAGGTTTTCGCGCACGGCTGCCCAGCATGCGCCGGCGGCGCGGGCGCAGGCGGCGGGCTCGCCCTGCCAGGCCGCGCCCAGCACGGCCCAGTCCAGCAATGCCCACACCGCCATCGCAAGCGCCAGGGTGCTTGCCACCGTCATGGAAAGCCGGAATCCGAAGATCAATGCCGCCTGGATTGCCGAGGCGTACGTTGCCCTTGTCGCCAAGTTCAATGGCGCCGTGATTGCCGATGCAGAAGCCTGTGCTGTTGCCCACGCCGCCAGCCCTTTCAGCGTGGCAGCCCCCCGCCTGCCGCGCCGGCGTCGGCCGTCATTGCTGGCGTTCCAACGGGGGCGATCACCCAGCCGCGGCCCGTGTGTGTCGCCCGGCCCATGCCGTGCGTGGCGCGCGTTCCAGGCCGACAGGCCGCCGCCTACCAGCAGCGCCAGGCCCAGGTAAAGGGCCAGCGCCAGCGTAATGCCCTCCAGCGCAAGCCCCGTCTGCGTGATGGCCGTGTTGATGACGGCCATCAATTCCTGGTAGCCGATGGCGATGGCCAGGGTGCTGTTCTTGATCAGCGCCAGGCACTGGTTGGCGTAGGGCGGCAGCGCCACGCGCACGGCATACGGCGCGATCACGCGCTGCATCACGGCGCGCGGCGTCAAGCCCATGGCCTGGCCGGCTTCGACCAGCCCCAGCGGCACCGCGCGCACGGCGGCACGCACGATGTCGGCGATGTAGGCGGCGTGAAAGACCACCAGCCCGATCAGCAGCGCCACGAATTCGATGCTGGGCTGCCAGCCCCCATGCAGCCCCAAGCCGCGCCTGACCGGCAGGTCAATCTGCACGGCGGGCAGCAGCGCCCACGCAAAGAACGCGGCAACCGCTGGCGCCGCATACACCGCGCGCGGGCAGGCGCGGCGTCGCGCCCAGGCGGTCAGCGCCAACGCGGCCAGCCCCACGGCAGCATAGGGCAGCCAGCCGTGCAAGGCAGGCAAGGCCAAGCCGCGATTGGACAGCAGCACGGACGGCAACGGCGCCCAGGCTTGCCTTGCATCCGGCAGCCGCAACAGCAGCCCATACCAGACGAACAATTGCAGCAACACCGGCGTGTTGCGCAGCGGGGCGATGATGGCCGCCGCAGCGCGCGCCGCCCACGGCTTGGCGGATAAGCGCATCAGTCCCAGCACGATGCCCAGCAACGTCGCCAGCGCAATTGCCAGCACTGCCACGGTCAGCGTGTTGCCCAGGCCCGCCGCGATCGACATCCAGTAAGGATCGTCGGGCGTGACGCTCAACAGGCTTTCCGAAATGCGAAAGCCCGACGGCTGAAGCAGGAAGCCGAACCCGCCTTGCACCCCGCGCGCGGCCTGCACGCCTTCGATGTGCGCAAGCAGCACGGCGGCCATGCCGCCCAGCACCAGCGTCCATGCCAGCGTGGGCAGCCAGCGGCGCAGGAAGCCGGGCGGCGGATAGGGAAGTGTGGTTGCAGTCATTGAAGTCTTGCCCATGCAAAAGGCGGGCCCATGGCCCGCCCGCCGCGTTCAGTGGTTAGCGCTTTACTGGAATGGCGGCGAATACAGCAGCCCGCCCTGGTTCCATTGGGCATTCAGGCCACGTTCCAGTTTCAGCGGGGTGGCGGCGCCCAGGTTGCGGTCCCACACTTCGCCGTAGTTGCCCACGGCCTTGATGGCGTTTCGGGCCCAGCCTTCGTCCAGGCCGAAGCTCTTGCCGATGCCCGGGTCCACGCCTAGCAGGCGGCGCACCTGCGCGTCGCTGCTTTGCGATTGGGCGTCGGCATTGGTCGACGTCACGCCCAGTTCTTCGGCGGCCACCAGCGCGTTCACCGTCCACCGCACAATGGCGGCCCAGTTGGGATCGTCCTGCCGCACGAAGGGGCCCAGCGGCGACTTGTTGATGCGTTCGGGCAGGATGACGAAGTCGTCCGGCTTGGCGGCGCGCGCGGCGCGGCTGGCGGCCAGCGTGGACGCGTCCGACAGGTACACGTCGCAGCGCCCGGCGTAGAACGCCTGTTCCAGCTCGACCAGGTTTTCAATCACCACGGGCCGATACGTCAGCTTGTTCTTCTTGAAGTAATCGACCAGGTTCTGTTCATTGACGGTGCCCGGCTGCACGCAGACCTGCGCGCCTTCAAGCTCGGTGGCGCTTTTGACGCCCAGCTTGCGCGGCACCAAAAAGCCCTGGCCGTCGTAGAACACGATGCCGGCCGACGCAATGCCCAGGCCCGCATCGCGGCTGGACGTGATGGTGGTGTTGCGGTTCAGCACGTCGATTTCGCCTGACTGTAGCGCGGGAAAGCGTTGCTGCGAACTCAACGGCACGAAGCGGGTTTTGTTCGCATCGCCCAGCACGGCGGCGGCCAGTGCGCGGCAAAGGTCGGCGTCCAGGCCGGTCCAGCGGCCGTCCTTGTTCGCGATGGACAAGCCGGCCGACCCTTGGCTGACGCCGCATACCAGTTCGCCGCGCTTCTTGATGGTATCGACGGTGCCTGCCTGCGCCACGCCCGCCGCCGCCGCCACCGCCACCGCCACGCCCGCCGTCTTCCAGAGTTGAATCAATCGCATGCCGTTCCCGTATCGTATGTATGCAAGAAAGGCATGAATTCTAGGGGTGCGCCCGCGATATCCGAGCGACTGTATCGTCATATCAATATAAGAACTAAGCCTTATCCAGATGCGCATCGGGTCCCTAGAATTCGGCGACACCACGTTGCAATCCACAGGAAGGCCGCGCATGAGCTGGCAGGACGAATTCAGACAGTTATTTCCCATCACGCGCGACAAGGCCTACGCCAACATCGCCTACACCAGCCCGCTGTCGCCCAAGGTGGCCGCTGCGGTGGCACAGTTCTTTGAGGGCATCACACACGCCCGCAGCGACAAGCCGCAATGGCTGCGCGATGCCGACGCGTTGCGCGTGCGCCTGGCACGGCTGATCGGCGGCGACGCCCGGCGGCTGGCATTCACCAAGAACACCACCGAAGGTTTGAACACCGTGGCGCAGGGCCTGGCGTGGCAGCCCGGCGACAACTTGATCGTGGATGATCAGGAACACCCCACCAATGCCTTGCCGTGGTTGAACCTGCGCCGTCACGGCGTGCAGGTGCGCGTGGCGGCGGCGTCGTCGCATCGCTATACGGTGGACGATTTATGGCAGCACGTGGATGCGCGTACCCGCCTGATCGCGGTGTCATGGGTGCAGTACGGCACCGGCCTGCGTACCGACATTGCCGAGCTGGGCCGGCGCTGCGCACAGCGCGGCATCTGGCTGGTGGTTGATGGCATCCAGGGGGCGGGGCTGCTGCGCGCGCGCGTCGATGAATGGCAGGTGGACGCCTTTGCCTGCGGTGCGCATAAAGGCATGCTGGGGCCGCTGGGCGTGGGCCTCTTGCATGTGTCGGAAAAATTATTGAACGCGCTGGACCCGCTTTACGTGGGGCCATCCGGCGTCACCACCCTGGATAAGTCCGGCCTGCAATGGCAGGTGGGCGTGGCGGATGCGGGCGATGCGCGGCGCCTGGAAACGGGCAACCTCAACTATCCCGGCATCGCGGGTTGGGCGGGTGCGCTGGACCTGATTGAAGGCGCCGGCCCGGACCGCATCGAACCCTGGGTGCTGGAACTGTCGCACGCGCTGCAAGACGGACTGCGGGCGCAGGGCGTGGCGGTGGTATCGCCGTCCGACCCCGAATTGCGCAGCACCACCACGGCCCTGCGCGTGGCGGACCCCGCCGCGGCGCTGGCGCATTTGGCGCGCGCCGGTGTGGTGGCCAGCGTGGTGGAGTATGGTTACGTGCGCTTGTCTGTCGGCGCCTATAACAATCACGCGGACATCGACCGTATCCTGAGCGCCACGCGCGCCCTGGCGGCCTGATCCGCAACATCGAATCAACGACATCCCTGGAGAGACACATGACTGACCCGAAGAAGCCCAACTGGCGCCTGGAAACCGTGGCCGTGCATGGCGGCTACCGCCCTGATCCGACCACGCGCGCCGTCGCCGTGCCGATCTATCAAACGGTTGCCTACGCGTTCGACGACACGCAGCATGGCGCCGACCTGTTCGACCTGAAGGTGCCGGGCAACATCTATACCCGCATCATGAACCCCACGACCGACGTGCTGGAGCAGCGCGTGGCGGCCCTGGAAGGCGGCATCGCCGCGCTGGCGCTGGCCTCGGGCCAGTCGGCCGTAACCTACGCCATCCTGACCATCGCGGAAGCGGGCGACAACATCATTTCGTCCAGCACGCTGTATGGCGGCACCTACAACCTGTTCGCGCACACGCTGCCGCAATACGGCATCACCACGCGCTTTGCCAGCCCCGGCGACCTGGCCGCCTTCGAAGCGCAGATCGACGACCGCACCAAGGCCATCTTCGCGGAATCGGTCGGCAACCCGCTGGGCAACATCACCGACATCGCCGCGCTGGCCGACGTCGCGCACCGCCATGGCCTGCCGCTGATCGTGGACAACACCGTGCCGTCGCCATACCTGCTGCGCCCCATCGAACACGGCGCCGACATCGTGGTGCAATCGCTGACCAAGTACCTGGGCGGCCACGGCACCAGCCTGGGCGGCGCCATCATCGACTCGGGCAAATTCCCGTGGGCCGAGCACAAGGCCCGCTTCAAGCGGTTGAACGAGCCGGACGTGAGCTACCACGGCGTGGTCTACACCGAGGCGTTCGGCCCGGCTGCCTACATCGGCCGCGCGCGCGTCGTGCCGCTGCGCAACACGGGCGCGGCGATCTCGCCGTTCAACTCGTTCCAGATTCTGCAAGGCATCGAAACGCTGGCGTTGCGCGTGGATCGCATTGTTGAAAACGCGGTCAAGGTCGCCAACTTCCTGCGTGAGCATCCGAAGGTGGAATGGGTGAACTACGCGGGCCTGCCCGACCACCCCGACCACGCGCTGGCGCAGAAGTACCTGGGCGGCAAGGTGCCGGGCCTGTTCACGTTCGGCGTGAAGGGCGGCCGCGACGCCGGTGCGCGCTTCCAGGATGCGCTGCAACTGTTCACGCGGCTGGTCAATATCGGTGATTCCAAGTCGCTGGCGACGCACCCGGCATCCACCACGCACCGCCAGCTGAATCCCGAAGAGCTGCAAAAGGCGGGCGTGCGCGAAGAAACGGTGCGGTTGTCGATCGGCATCGAACACATCGACGACCTGATCGCCGACCTGGAACAAGCGTTGGCGCAGGTCTAAGCGCCGCCCGGCGGGCGCTTGCGCAGGGCCGAGGGCGCAATGCCCTCGGTGCGCTGAAACACCCGGCTGAACGCGGCCTGCGATTGGTACCCCACACGCTCCGCCGCATCCTGTATGCCCATCCCCTGGCTCAGATAGCGACGCGCCACGCGCATGCGCAGCAATTGCAGCAGTTGCGCGGGCGTGGTGCCGCTTTGCAGCGTGAAGCGCCGGTGGAACGTGGCCTTGGACATATGCAGACGGTCGGCCATGTCCTGCATGCTCCAGGGCGCGGCCGGTTGCGCCAGAATGGCTTGCAGCAGGCTGGCCATGGCAGGGTCGCGCGCCAGCACGAACAGCCCGTAGGCTTGGCGGTCGTGCAAGGCCAGATGGCGCAGCATGAAGAAGATCAGCAGATCGGTCAGGCGTTCAAGCACCACGGGCGAGCCGCCGGGCGTGGGTGCGCTGGCGGCGGTTTCGGCCAGGATCAGGTCGAACACGCCGCGCGCGGTGCGAAAGCGCTCGTCTTGGGCACGCAGCACCAGGTAATCGGGCAGCGTGTCGGCCAACAAGTCGGCCAGCCCGGGCCGGAATTGGAAGAAGCCGCAAGCAAGACCCGTGCCGTCGGCCTGCCGGGGCAGCAGCGGTTCCATGGCGCGGCACAGCGCCGCGCCGGGCCCGGGCGCGTCAAGCGGCGTCAGTGCATGCGGAATATCCCGCAGGAAAAATATGCCGTCGCCGGCGGCAAGCGTCAGCGTGTCCAGCTCGGCGCCTTGGCCGTCATGCACGGCAACCCGGCAGCGGCCATGCAAAATCAAATGAAAGCTGGCGCGGGCGCGGCCGCTGGTGCTGGCCGACCAATTGCCGCAATACTGGCCCAGGTGATACAAGCTGGATTGCACTTCCAGGCTGGACAGAAGCAGCGCGTCGACAGCGGCTTGATCGGTGGGGGAGGCGTCGTTGGGCAAGGTGGGCAGGCGTGGCGGTGGGGGGGTGACTATGGCGGTGCCTGTGGTGGCAAGCGGGATCTGATCCGGTTCGGTGACCGTCGCAGTTTCGGCGGATGATGTCGGCTTGGAATCGACACGGTAACCGGACTGCAAGCGGGAGCCGCGTCGGACGCGAACCCGCGTGGGGGTTTGGTTATAAGCGCATAGCTGAAAGTCGATAAGATCTAGCATCAAGTTGCGATCTTCGCGCATTGTCGCTTGTGGCCGGGCGCCCGCACAATATTGTTTTCAACGTTGTCTTGAACGACACCCAGGAGATCTACATGGCCCGTTTGCCCGTCCATACCGCGCAAAGCGCTCCCGAACCCACGCGCGCCGCGCTGGCCGCCGCGGAGCAGGGCGCGGGATACCTGTCCAATCTGCTGGGCGTGCTGGCCAATGCGCCGGTGGCGCTGGAAGCCTATCAAACCCTGTCGCAACTGAACGCGCGCGCCGGCCTTACCTTGCAGGAACGCGAAGTGGTGCAACTGGTGGCGGGCACGCGTCACGGCTGCACGTTTTGCGTGGCGGGCCACACCGCCATCGCCCGCAACAAGGCGCGCCTGTCGCCCGAAGTTGTCGATGCGCTGCGCGCGCAAGGCGTCCTGCCCGACGAACGCCTGCAAGCGCTGGCGGCGTTCACCGAAGCGGTGATCGAAACGCGTGGGCGTGTCAACGACGACGCACTACAAGCGCTGCGCGATGCCGGTTATACGGACGGCAACGCGCTGGAAGTCATTGTGGGCGTGGGGCTGGCCACCATCTGCAACTTTGGCAATAACCTGGCGCAGACCCCGCTGAACGAGCAGCTGCGCGACTACGCCTGGAGCGGCGCATGACGGCGGCGCAAGCCTTCAGCAACAACGCAGGCCAGCGCGTGCCGGACGATCTGGCCGCGTGGCTGGCCGAACATGCCGACGCCCTGGACGACGGCACCCAGGACGCCGCCAGTGTGTTGCCCAAGCTGGCGCAGGCCGGCATCTTTCGTATCGGCGTGCCGCAAGCGCGGGGCGGGCTGGCCGGCACGGACATCGGTGACGCCATCGAAGCCGTGTCGCAAGTGGCCGAATATTCGGTCGCCAGCGCCTTCGTGGCGTGGGGCCAGCGCGTCTTTATCGAATACCTGTTGCGCAGCCCGAACGAGGGGCTGGCGCAACGCTGGTTGCCCGCGCTGTTGTCGGGCGAACAAGCCGGCGCCACCGCGCTGTCGAACGCGATGAAGTTCTTGTCGGGCATTGAATCGCTGCAAATCAGCGCGCGCGAAGACGATGGCGCCTGGGTGCTGGATGGCCGCATGCCGTGGGTAACCAATCTGCGGCCCCAGGGCTTTCTGGTGGCGGCCGCCGTCAGCGCGCCCGACGGCACGCCGGCGGTGGTGGCGTTGCCGCACGATATCGCGGGGCTGGTGCGCAGCGCGGACCTTTCCCTGATGGCCTTGCAGTCCAGCAATACGGCGGCGCTGGAGGTGCAGGGCGTGCGTATCAAGCCGGAATGGCTGATCCACCCTGACGCGCGCCAATATCTGCCCGGCGCCCGGCCGGCCTTTGCGGGGCTGCAATGCGGCTTGTCTATCGGCCTGGCGCGGCGCGCCTTGCAGACGGCGGCGCAAAGCGGGCAGGGGCAGGCGTCGCGTGGCATCCTGGGCGAACCGCTGGCGGCGTTGGGCGCGCAGGTAAAAGCACTAAGCGCAAGCCTGATCGACGGGGTGCGCAGCGGGCGCTTCGTGACCGAGCCCTGGGCGTTGTTCGAAATCCGCATCGCACTGGCCGAGGCCGCGCAGCAGGCGGTGCAACTGGAACTGCAAGCCAGCGGCGGCGCGGCGTATCTGAAGCCGGCGGGCGCCGGCTTTGCGCGGCGCTGGCGCGAGGCGGCATTCCTGCCTATCGTCACGCCCAGCCTGGTGCAGTTGAACACCGAATTGGCCAAGCGCCGGGCCAAGCTGGCGGCCGAAGCGGCCGGGGTTACGGCATGACGGCGGGCGAGCCACGGGTGCACCTGACGGCGGACGCGCTGCCGACGCGCATGACGGCGGATGCGCCGCCGGTGTTGCAGGCGCGCGGCCTGGCCCTGCGTTATCCCGCCGCGCCGGCGGCGGTCTTTGAAGCGGTCGACCTGGACCTGGCGCGCGGCGAAGTGGTGGCGGTGCTGGGCGCCAGCGGCGCGGGCAAGTCCAGCCTGCTGCGCGTGCTGGCGGGCCTGCAAGCGGCCACGGCGGGATCGCTGCTGATGGAAGGCGCGCCGCTGACCGGCGTGCACCCGCGCGTGGCGGTGGCGTTTCAAGACCCCAGCCTGTTGCCGTGGCTGTCCCTGGAACGCAATGTGGCGTTCGGGTTGGACTTCAAGCATCAACCGGCGCTGACGGACGCGCAGCGCCGGGCGCGCGTGGATCAGGCCATCGACGAAGTCGGCCTGTCGCATGCGCGCCATCTGCGTCCCGCGCAGTTGTCCGGTGGCATGGCGCAGCGCACCGCCTTGGCGCGTTGCCTGGCGCGCCAGCCGTCGGTGCTGCTGCTGGACGAGCCGTTCGGGGCGCTTGATGAAGTCACGCGCGGCGACATGCAAGTGCTGCTGCGCAAGGTCGTCGCCGACTTCCAGACCGCCGCCGTCCTGATCACCCACGATATCGACGAAGCCCTGGTGTTGGCTGACCGCATCGTGCTGCTGGGCGGCGCGCCCGGCCGTATCCTGGGCACGTGGCAGGTTGACCTGCCACAGCCGCGCGCCGACCTGTTGCCTGAAATGGGCGCGCTGCGCCTTGAAATCCTGACCCGCTTGCGCAGTGCGCTGCGCGCGGGTCATGTTGCGTCTGTACCGGCCTGACCGGATTCCGATTCCCAAGCAAGGAGTGTTTGATGTGCCTGGAACACATGTCGCGTCGCGACTGGTTGAAACTCTCGGCCCTGCTGACGGCAGGTGGCGCAACGTCCTTGCTATCGGCCTTCAACGCCCGCGCGCAGACCGAGTCGGATGCGCCCGTGCGCATCGGCTACCTGCCCATTACCGACGCCGCGCCGCTGCTGGTGGCGCATAACAATGGCTTGTTCGACAAGGCCGGCGTCAAGGCCGAAAAGCCCACGTTGCTGCGCAGCTGGGCGCAAGTGATCGAAGCGTTTATTTCCGGGCAGGTCAACGTGGTGCATCTGCTGTCGCCGATGACCGTGTGGGCGCGCTTTGGCAGCCAGGTGCCGGCCAAGGTCGTGGCATGGAACCACGTGGGCGGGTCGGGCCTGACCGTGGCGCCCGCCGTCAATAGCGTCAAGGAACTGGGCGGCAAGACCGTCGCCATTCCGTTCTGGTATTCCATCCACAACGTCATGCTGCAATACCTGCTGCGCGAAAACGGCCTGACGCCGGTGGCGCGCAAGGACGGGTCGGTGGGCACCAATGAGGTCAACCTGGTCGTCATGGCGCCGGCCGACATGCCGCCCGCGCTGGCGCAGAACCGCATCGCCGGCTACATCGTGGCCGAGCCGTTCAATGCGCTGGCCGAAACGCTGGGCGTGGGCAAGGTATTGCGCTTTACCGGCGACGTCTGGCGCAACCACGCGTGCTGCGTGGTGTTCATGCACGAGCGCGACCTGGAACAGCGGCCGGCGTGGTCGCAGAAGGTGGTGGACGCCATCGTGCAGGCGCAGCTGTGGATTCGCGATCATCGCGCCGAAACCGCGCAACTGCTGTCCAAGGAAGGCATCAACCGCTACACGCCGCACGCCTTGCCAGCGCTGACGAAGGTGCTGGCGCCGCCCGCGTCCGACCGCGAGCAGTACCTGGCCAGCGGCGCTATCCGCCATGCCGATTGGGATGAGCGGCGCATCGACTTCCAGCCGTATCCGTTTCCCAGCTACACCGAAGAACTGGTGCGCCGCCTGCGCGACACGGTGATCGAGGCCGACCGGGGCTTTCTTGCCGACCTGGACCCGGCGCGCGCGGCGCGCGAGCTGGTGGACGACCGCTACGTCAAGCGCGCCATTGAATCCGTGGGCGGCCTGAGCCGCTTCGGCTTTCCCGACGCCTACAGCCGGACTGAAATGGTGCAGGCGTGACGGCACGGGAATCGCTTGCCGGCGGGGCGGTGGACGGTATGGCAAAAACGGCACAACCGGTACAACCGGCACAAGCGGTACAACCGGCACAAGCGGCACAAGCGGCTCAACCGGCACAAGCGGCTCAAGCGGCTCAAGCGGCACAAGCGGCACAAGCGGCTCAACCGGCACAAGCAGCACAAGCGGCACAAGCGGCACAAACCGGGCACACCGGGCACACCGGGCACACCGGGCAAGCGCCACAACCGCCGTCCGTGACGTCCACGACGC
>NZ_JBLVOL010000032.1:0-10550 GCF_053543755.1 Achromobacter semiaridum
GGTGCGACGGCCGGGGATGCAGCGGGCGCATAAGCAGCCGGTGCGGCGGACGATGATGCGGCGGGCGCATAAGCGGCGGGTGCGGCGGCCGAGGACGCGGCGGGCGAATACGCGGCGGGTGCATTGGCCGACGATGCAGCATGCGCGGGGGCCGACGATGCGGGCGCATACGCGGCGGGTATCGCGGCGGAAGTCGCAGCAAGCGGCGACGCGGCAGCCATCGGCGTGGCGTGCGTCGGCGCGCCTGGACGGGCTGGTGCCAAGGCCGGCAGCTCGACGCGGGTCGCGGCGCCTACCAGCGGGGCGACCGGTGTGGAAACTGGTTGCGAAGCAATAGGTTGCGCGGCCGACGACTGCGCGGTCGCGGGTTGCAGCGGCGTCGGATACGACGCCGCTGAGGGCATCGCTGCCGAACTCGCCTCAACGGGCGAGCCGTCTTCTTCCGGCTGGGCCGACGACGCAAATGCCGATTGATACGCGGCAATCGAGCGCGACGGCGTCGTGTAGCCGGGTTGCGGCATGGCGGGCGGCGCCGCCGTGTAGGGGCGCGCTTCTTGCCGTTCGGGCGCGGCGCCATAAGCTGCGGCGGGCTGCGCGCCGTAAGGTGCAGTGGGCTGCGCGCCGTAAGCCGAGGCGGGCTGCGCGCCATAAGGTGCAGTGGGCTGCGCGCCGTAAGGTGAGACCGCCGGCCCCTGCGGACGCGAATCCGAAGGCGCGGCAGCCGCCGCCCCGGACGCGCCAGCGCGCGACGACATGTCGCGTTGCGGCGTGTCCGACGCAGAATCCTCGAACGCGCCATCCACCGTGGCCAGTACTTCCACGCCGCCGTCCACGCTGCGGTTGGACACGATCAGCGCGTCCGGGCCCAGCGCCAGGCGCACCTGGCGCATCACGTCACGGCTGTTGGCGCCTACAAAGCGGCTTATCTTCATTACCCATTACTCCCGCCGATCAGCGCGGTCACGCGGACCATGCGCTCATCCGGTATTTCCGTATTCGACAACACGCCCAGCTGCGGCAAATGGTGGCGCAGGAAGCGCGACAGCGGCGCGCGCAAGACTGGCGATACCAGCAGCACCGGCGCATTGCCCTGCGCTTCCTGGCGCTCGACCGCCGCCTGCGTTTCGCGCAACAGCGTGTCGGCCAGGCCGGGCTCCAGGCCGCCGCTGGTCGTCATTGCCTGCGACAGCACGCGTTCCAACTTCACGTCCAGCCCAATGACCCGTAACTCGCCTTCGCCCGGGAACCACTGCTGCGTGATCGCGCGGCCCAGCGAGCGGCGCGTCAGCATGATCAGTTCGTTGATGTCGGGTTGACCGCCCGTGGCCGCCGCCTGCGCCGCCAGGCGCGGGCCGTGCTCGGACAGCGTATCGATAATGGTGCGCATGTCGCGGATCGGCACTTCTTCCGACAGCAAGCCTTGCAGCACCTTCTGCAACGCCGTCAACGACAGCGTCTTGGGCACCAGGTCTTCCACCAGCTTGGGCGCGTCGCGGCCAATGCGATCCAGCAGCTGCTGCACTTCCTGGCGACCCAGCAGGTTCGAACCATGGCGGTGCATCAGGTGATTCAAGTGCGTGGCCACCACCGTGCCCGCGTCCACCACCGTGTAACCGGCCACCTGCGCCTGATCGCGCAAGCCCCCATCGATCCACAGCGCCGGCAAGCCGAACGCCGGATCGGTGGTGGGCGTGCCCTTGATCTGAATGGTGACGCCGCCCGGGTCGATGGCCAGCCACTGACCCGGCATCGCCACGCCATGGCCCACTTCCACGCCCGACAGCAGGATGCGGTAATCGTTGGGCTTCAGTTCCAGGTTGTCGCGAATGTGCACAACAGGCGGCAAAAAGCCCACGTCCTGCGCGAACTTCTTGCGCAGGCTGCGGATGCGATGCAGCAGCTCGCCGTTCTGCGCGTGGTCCACCAGCGGGATCAGGCGATAGCCCACTTCCAGCCCCAGCTGGTCCACCATGGACACATCGTCCCAACTGGCTTCGGCGGCTGCCGCCTGCGCTTGTGTGATCGCGGCCGGCGGCACCACTTCCGCGGCTTGCGCAGCCGCCAGGCGCCGCTTGTGCAAGGTCCAGCCACCGTAGCCCAGCGCGGCGGCCAGTGTCAGGAACGCCACGTGCGGCATGTTGGGGATCAGGCCCATGATGCCGATGATGCCGGCCGTCAGGAACAGCACGGCCGGGTTCGAGAACAGCTGGCTCATGATCTGCTGGCCAACGTCCTGGGCGGTCGACACGCGCGACACCACCACGCCGGCTGCCGTCGAAATCACCAGCGCCGGAATCTGCGCGACCAGGCCGTCGCCGATCGTCAGCAGCGTGTAGACGCGGCCCGACTCGGCCATCGACATATCGTGCTGGGCCACGCCCACGATCAGGCCGCCAATTACGTTGATCACCATGATCAGCAGGCCGGCGATGGCGTCACCGCGCACGAACTTGCTGGCGCCGTCCATCGACCCGAAGAAGTCGGATTCCTGGGACACTTCGGCGCGGCGCTTGCGCGCTTCGTCTTCGCCGATCAGGCCCGCGTTCAGGTCGGCGTCGATGGCCATCTGCTTGCCGGGCATCGCGTCCAGGGTGAAGCGCGCGCCCACTTCGGCAATTCGGCCCGCACCCTTGGTGATAACGATGAAGTTGATGATGGTCAGGATCACGAACACGATGATCCCGACCGCAAAGTTGCCGCCCACCAGGAAGTGGCCAAACGCCTCGATCACCTTGCCCGCCGCGTCGGGGCCGGTGTGGCCGTGCAGCAGCACGACGCGGGTGGACGCCACGTTCAGCGACAGGCGCAGCAACGTTGCAAACAGCAGCACGGCCGGAAAGGCGGCAAAGTCCAGCGGCTTGCGCGTGAACATGGCCACCAGCAGGATCATCACCGACAGCGCAATGTTGAAGGTGAACAGCAGGTCGAGCAGGAACGTGGGCAGGGGCAGCACCATCATGCCCAGCACCATCACGATCAGGACCGGGCCTGCCAGAAGCCGCGCATGGCCGGCCCCGCTACTCTTCAACATGGTGAGCAAAGCGCTCATACCTTAGACTCCTTGTGCTGCGGTTTTTGCTTGCGGGTCCAGCTCGGCGGGCACGGCCAGCCGGGTCGGGGCCGTCGGTTGGACGCCCCATCCCGACCGCCACGAACGCAGCTGGAAGACCCACGCCAGCACTTCCGCCACCGCGGTATATAGCTCGGCCGGGATTTCCTTACCCAGGTCGACGTGTTGATGCAATGCGCGCGCCAACGGCGGCGCTTCCAATGTGGGAATACGGTTTTCGGCAGCCAGCTCGCGGATCTTGGCAGCGATCAGGCCGGTGCCCTTGGCAATCACGCGCGGGGCGCCGCTTTTTTCCTCGTCGTACTTCAACGCCACGGCGTAGTGGGTCGGGTTGGTCACGACCACATCCGCCTTGGGCACCTCCGACATCATCCGGCGCCGCGCCGCCTGGCGCTGCTGCTGCCGGATACGCGCCTTCACGTGCGGATCGCCTTCGCTTTCCTTGTGTTCCTGGCGCACATCCTCTTTGGACATGCGCAGCTTTTTCAAATGGCTCCAGATCTGCCATGGCACATCCAGCAGCACAATCACCAGCAGCGAGGACACGATCAACGCGCAGCAGATCGCCACCAGCGACAGCGCCTTGATCAGCGCGGCCGACGGGGCCACGTGCATCAGGCCCAGCATGTCGTCGTGGTAGCGCCAGATGACCCAGACGGCCACCCCACCCACCAGCAACGCCTTGGCCAGCGCCTTGATCAGTTCGACCACCGTCTGCGACGAGAACATCCGCTTCAGGCCGGCGAACAGGCTCAGCTTCGAAAAGTTGGCTTGCAAGGGCTTGCCGGAAATCACGATGCCGCCCAGCAACACGCTGGACAGCACGGCCACCACCGCCAGGACGCCGAATACGGGCAGCAAGGCGGTCAGGGCGTGGCCGAAGCCGATCACGGCCTGCTCCACCATCACGCCCGGGTCCGTCACGATGCGCTGGTCGAACGCCAGGCCGTTGTGCAGCACGCCGCTCATGCCCTGGTACAGCGAACCGCCCAGCGCCCAGATCACCCCGACACCGGCGGCCAGCATCATGAACGTTCCCAGTTCGCGGGAACGCGCAATCTGCCCCTCCTCGCGCGCCTTTTCCAGGCGCCTGGGAGAGGCTGCTTCTGATTTCTCGAGGTCGCTTTCTTCAGCCATGCTCTGCGGTGTCGTTGCGGCTCGCGGATTTTCGGATTACGAGCCGCCCGCCGAGATTCTAGGATTGCCCGGGGTTGGGCGATAAGCCAAGAAGCGGGAAGAAAGCGGCGCTATTCGCCGTTGCGCGCGACAGCGGGTGCGCGGGCGCCGTCCAGCGCCGCCTGGAAGCGCACGTAGTCCAGCCCGATACGGACGGCGCCCCAGTGTTCCGACCCCAAATAAAGCGGGACAGAAATGTCGTTGACGATCTCGCCGGTATCGCGCGAATAGGTCTGGAACAGCATCGCCCCGGTATTGGCCGCCAGCCGCGCACCAACCGGATCGTCAAAGATGCGCTTGTGCCGCGCCCGCGCAATGTCCTGCTGCGGGTCGCCGGTGGGCGGATGCGAAAAGCGCCCGTTATGGGCGGGCGCATAGCCGCGCGCATCCACCACCAAGGTGTAGATGCCGCCCGGCACGGCGTCCAGCACCTCGTCCAGCAGTTGCGTCAGGGCGTCGTCGATGGCCCGGTCGTAACGCGTGTGATAGCGCGGCGGTTCGCTGCCCGCGATGCGCTGGTAGTGGCGGTCGAACACGTCCACGCCCCGGCGCCGGGCATCGTCCAGCAGGCGCGTCGCCGCATCGCGAAAGCTCTCGACCACCTCGCACAGCTGGTCGAAGGCGGTACGGCCGGTGCGCACGTCCGCCAGCACCTCCTGCACGCTTTCCGTCTGGCGGCGGATGCGATCGATCTCGTCCGACATGCTGCCGACGCGGCCCAGCACATCGGCGCTCAAGGCGGCGATGCGGCCCACTTCCTGGCTCATGCCGTGGTTGGTGGCGTCAACGTCGCCAATGGCCTGCACGACCTCGTTCACTTGCAGGTTCATGCTGCCGAAATCGCGCACGAAGCGCTCGAAGTCGGTGCAAGTGCGACCCAGCACGGCGCCGGATGCATCCACGTCTTCGCGCAGCGTGCCGGTTTGCCGCTGGGTGGTGTCCACCAGGTCCAGCATTTCAACCGTATGCCGGCCGATATCGTTGGTCGCGGCGTTCACGCGTTCGGCCAGCCGCCCCACTTCGCTGGCCACCACCGCAAAGCCCCGCCCCGCGTCCCCTGCCCTGGCCGCTTCCACGCCGGCATTCAAGGCCAGCAGCTGGGTTTGCAGCGCAATGTCCTTGATGAGCTTGCTGATGTCCGCCACCGAGCGCGCGCGCACGGTCAGTTGACCCACCACTTCGGTAAACGCGGCCATTTCGCGCGTCATCCGATCGACCCGGGATTTGACGTCGGACAGCTCGTCCAGCGCCGCTTCGGCCGCATGCAGGTTCTTACCGGATACGTCGGCAATCTGGCGTGCATGTTCGGACGTGGACGCCGACAACGCGGCAATCTGCGCGCCGCTGTCGGCCAACGCGCCCGCCGCCCGCGCCTGCTCTTGCGCCAGGGCCGAGCAGCGCCCCGCCTGGTATTGCGTGCGGGCCGCGTTCAACGCGATTTCAATGCTGGATTGCCTGACGGTGACCACGCGCCCGCGCATGCGCGACAGGAAACGATGCAGGGGAAATACCGCGGGACTTAAGGAAAAGGTGCGTTCCGACAACGTGCCGTCGCCCCGGTTCAAGCGGCGTAACAGTGCCCACATGCCGCCGAGGCGGAATACGGATCTGGCCATGATGGACCTCCTTGTGCTGGCCCGGACCGCCTTCTGTGGGCGTCCGTTGCCTGGCGCGCGGCGCGCGCCTTGTCTCGTACTGCAAGGCCCCCCTGCTTATTCTTCTATGCACGCGCCGCCGGCGGCCAGGCCGGGCGGCGCGATGGGTCGATCAGAACCCCAGGCTGGCCAGCAGGTCATCAACCTGGTCCTGGCTGGTCACCACATCGGTCTTGCCCTGCGGGCTGATCTGCGGACCGTTCAACAGGCTGTTGGCCTCGTCGCGGCGTTCCTGCGGCACGTTATCCAGCAGCACCTGCAACAGCTCGCGCTCAATCGCGCCGACCACGTCCATCATGCGCATGATGACCTGGCCCGTGAGGTCCTGGAAATCCTGCGCCATGATGATTTCCATCAGCTTGGACTGCGTCTGCTGGGTCTGCTTGGGCACGTCCGCCAGGAAGGCACGCGTGTCCTTGACGAGTTCGCGCGCTTCGGGCATCTCCAGGGGCTGGTCGTACCACTGCTGCCAGCGGCTATCCAGCGCCTGCGCCGAACGCGACATGCCGTCCTGGATGGGGCCGGCCTGCTCGGTGGCGTTCAGCACGCGGTTGGCGGCCTGTTCGGTCATCTGCGCCACATAGCGCAGGCGATCGCGCGCATCGGGGATGGCGTTGGCGGCGTCTTTGATGGCCTGATCCAGGCCCAGCTCGCGCATGCTGTCGCGCAACATACGCGTCAACGAGGCGATCCGATGGATCAAATCAGGGTTTTCGCCGGCGGGTTCTACATGTTCCGTTGTGCTCATTGCACACCTCAGCCCGCAATTTTCTCGAAGATCTTGGTGAGCTTTTCTTCCAGCGTTGCCGCGGTGAAAGGCTTGACCACGTAACCGTTGGCGCCGGCCTGGGCCGCCGCGACGATGTTTTCCTTTTTGGCTTCAGCCGTCACCATCAGCACCGGCAACGAGGCCAGCGATGCGTCGGCGCGGATCTGCTTGAGCATTTCCAGGCCGTCCAGGTTGGGCATGTTCCAGTCGGACACGACGAATTGGAAGCCGCCGTTACGCAGCTTTTCCAGACCGATCGCGCCGTCTTCGGCCTCGTCGACGTTCTCGAAACCCAGCTCTTTGAGCAGGTTGCGGATGATCCGTCGCATGGTGGGGAAGTCATCCACCACCAGAATCTTGATGCCCTTGTCTACCATCTTTCACTCCAGAAGAAATTTGCTTGAGATCGATCGGGGTGCAGTCGCGTTACACGCGGTGCCCACGGTCGCCCAGGCGAGTCAGAATGCGTTCGCTAATTGCCGACAGCGCAACCACTTCGTCGGCCGCGCCAATGGCGATGGCCTCGCGCGGCATGCCGAACACCACGCAGCTGGCTTCGTCTTGCGCGATGGTGTGCGCGCCCGCGCGGTGCATGGCCAGCATGCCGGCCGCGCCGTCCTTGCCCATGCCGGTCAGGATGACGCCGATGGCGTTCTTGCCCGCGGCCACGGCAGCGGAATTGAACAACACGTCCACCGACGGGCGGTGGCGGTTGACCGGTTCGCTGGCTTCCAGTTCGATTACGTAGTTGGCGCCGCTACGGCCCAGGCGCATGTGCGTGTCGCCACCCGGCGCCAGATACACGTGGCCCGGCAGCACGCGGTCGCCATGGACCGCTTCGCGCACCGTCACCGCGCACAGCGCATCCAGCCGCTGCGCGAACGAACGCGTGAAGCCGGCGGGCATGTGCTGCGTAATAAGAATGGCGGGGCTGTCCGGCGGCAAGGGTTGCAGCACTTCGCGGATGGCCTCGGTGCCGCCCGTGGAGGCGCCCACGATCACCAGCTTTTCCGAGCTGGCCAGCGGCCGACGCAACATCGGCGCGGGCGCGGCCGGCGCGGCGTGCGGCGTGGGCGCGCGCAACTTGGCGCGCGAGGCGGCACGGATCTTGTCGGCGATGATCTCGGTGTATTCCAGCAGGCCGTCGCGGATGCCCAGCTTGGGCTTGGTCACGAAGTCGATGGCGCCCAGCTCCAGCGCGCGCAGCGTGATTTCACCGCCGCGCTCGGTCAGCGACGACACCATCACCACCGGCATCGGCCGCAGGCGCATCAGCTTTTCCAGGAAATCCAGCCCGTCCATGCGGGGCATTTCCACGTCCAGCGTCAGCACGTCTGGGTTGTGGCGCTTGATCAGGTCGCGGGCCACCAGCGGGTCGGGCGCGGTCGCAACGACTTCCATGTCCGGCTGGCTGTTGATGATTTCGGTCATCAGCCCGCGCACCAGCGCGGAGTCGTCTACACACAAAACGCTTATTTTTTTCATTGCTTGCTGCCTCGACCCGTTCAGGCCTTACTCGCACATTCGTAGACGGTCTGCCCGCGCAGACGAAAATCACGGCTGATGTAGGTGAAGTTCTCGGAGTGCCCCGCAAACAGCAGGCCGCCCGGCTTGAGCAGCGGCGCAAAGCGCTCCAGGATCTTCGCCTGTGTCGGCTTATCGAAATAAATCATGACGTTGCGGCAGAAAATCACGTCGAACTTTTCGTTGATCGGCCAGCTGGGCGCCAACAGGTTCAACGTTTCGTACCGCACCATGTCGGCAATCTCGGGGCGCACGCGGACTTGGCCGGCGTTGGCGCCACGGCCCTTCAGGAAGAAGCGGCGCAGGCGCTCGTCTTCCATCTTGGCCACGCGTTCGGCCGGATACACGGCGGCGCGCGCGCGGTTCAGCACGTTGGTGTCGATGTCGGTGGCCAGCACCGTGGACGATGCCGCGCGCGGGCCCAGGGCCTCGACCAGCGTCATCGCAATCGAATAAGGTTCTTCGCCCGTGGACGCCGCACAGCACCACACCGACACCGGGCCGCCGCGCTTTTGCGCGAAGTCGGCCAGGATGGGAAAGTGATGCGACTCGCGGAAAAACGCCGTCAGGTTCGTCGTCAGGGCATTGACGAATTCTTCCCACTCGTGGGCGTCGGGCTCGTTTTCCAGCTGGTCCAGATAGCTGCCGAAGTCGTGGCGGCCCAGCGCGCGCAAGCGTCGGGCCAGGCGGCTGTAGACCATTTCACGCTTGTGCGTGCCCAGCGAGATGCCCGCGCGCGCGTGGATCATCTTGCGGACGCGGGAAAAGTCCGCGTCACGAAAATCGAATTGGCGGTCCACCGAGATGGACGGCGCCTGGGTTGCCGCAGTTGCCACGCGATTCCTCAGTGCCCAAGCGCAAACGCGTCAGGCGCTTGCAAACGAGAGTCTTCATCGGACGGGCGCGCCGAAGACAGGCGATGCGCCGGTACTTCGATGACTTCGCCCGCATTGATCTTGAACACCGCCACGGCTTCCGCCAGGCGTTGGGCCTGCTCTTGCAGCGAGCCCGCCGCGGCGGCCGCTTCTTCCACCAGCGCCGCGTTCTGCTGCGTGACTTCGTCCATCTGCGACACGGCGCGGTTGACCTGGTCGATGCCGCTGGATTGTTCTTCCGAGGCCGCCGAGATCTCGCCCATGATGTCCGTCACGCGCTTCACCGACGCCACGATTTCCTGCATGGTCGCGCCCGCGCGTTCCACCTGCTGCGAACCGGCGCCAACCTTGCTGACCGAGTCTTCGATCAAGCCCTTGATTTCCTTGGCGGCCTGCGCGCTGCGCTGCGCCAACGAGCGCACCTCGCCCGCCACCACCGCAAAGCCCTTGCCCTGCTCGCCCGCGCGCGCCGCTTCCACGGCGGCGTTCAGCGCCAGGATGTTGGTCTGGAATGCGATGCCGTCGATCACAGACACGATTTCCGAGATCTTGCGCGAGCTGGCCGAGATGTCGTGCATGGTGTTGACCACTTCCGACACCGCCGAACCGCCCCGCTCGGCAACGTCCGACGCGCTGGCGGCAAGCTGATTGGCCTGGCGCGCGTTGTCGGCGTTTTGCTTCACCGTGGACGCCAGCTGCTCCATGGACGCGGCGGTTTCTTCCAGGGACGCCGCCTGCTGTTCGGTACGGCTGGACAGGTCCGTGTTGCCGGCCGCGATTTCATGCGAGCCCACGTTGATTTCGTCCACGCCCCGACGCACGGTCGACACCGTGCGCGTCAGGCTTTCCTGCATGCGTTTCAAGGCGGCAAACAGCTGGCCGATTTCATTGGTGTTGCGCACGTCCACGCGCGCGGTCAGGTCGCCGCCCGCGATGCGGTCAAAGTGATGACCGGCCTCTTTCAGCGGCAGCAGCACGCGGCGGCGCAGGAAGATATAGGTGGCGAACACCAGCAGCGCGGCGATCACGCCACCGGCGGCCACGGCGATCAACACAAATTGGTAACGCACCTGCGCCACTTCGTGCGCGTCCAGCATCTTGCTGGCGCGCCAGAAATCAAAGCCTTCGACGGCGCGGGCAAAGCGCCCTTCCAGCGCGTCCTGCACCGTCTGCACCTGCTTCTGGTAGGCGGGCATGTCGGCCTTTTCCAGCGCGGCGACCAGCGGGGTCAAGCCCTGCTGCACCAGCGCGGCGTACGACGCTTCGATTTCTTTCAGCGATTCGGCGGCTTCCGCCGGTTGCGGCAGGCTCTTGTAATACTCGTATTCGGCCTGGCCCTTGTTCATGGACGCCTTGGCGCGTTCCAGCAAACCGGTGGCTTCCGCCGACAGGCCCGTCGTCAGCAAGGTGGCCTGGCCCACGCTGCCCACGATGTCGGCATAGTTGGCGGTGGCGGCGCGGCCCAGGCCGCTCATCGTGTC
>NZ_JBLVOL010000032.1:10602-12651 GCF_053543755.1 Achromobacter semiaridum
CACGACGCGGCCCACCGCGTCGTCCAGTTCCTGCGCTTGCTTGATTTCGGCCAGGGTGCCATTGCTGATGCGCAGGGACAGCACGCCCAGCGCCGCCCCAATCACCAACATGAATGAGAAGAACGCCAGCACCCACAACAGGCTGCTGCGTATCGTCATGTTCGCGAAAAACTTGCGCATCTCAAGAACCACCCTTTGACTGCAATCGTTAAAGGAAAGCGCCACATCGGATTGAATATGGCGCCTCTACCCCGCGTTCCGGCCGGATTCCGATCAGGAAGCGACCTTCTCCACCAGCGCCATTTCATCGCTGGTCATCATCTTTTCGATGTCGACCAGGATCAGCATGCGTTCGTCCACCGTGCCCAGACCGGTCAGGTATTCGGTGGACAAGGTGGCGCCGAATTCCGGTGCCGGACGAATCTGGCCGGCGTTCAACATCAGCACGTCGGACACGCCGTCAACCACGATGCCGACCACGCGGCGATCCAGGTTGAGAATGATGACGACGGTCTGCTCGTTGTAGTCGACGCGACCCAGGTTGAACTTGATGCGCAGGTCCACGATCGGGACGATGATGCCGCGCAGGTTCGTCACGCCCTTGATGAACGTGGGAACGTTGGCGATACGGGTCACCGTGTCGGCGTCGTAGCCGCGGATTTCCTGCACCTTCAGGATGTCGATGCCGTACTCTTCGTCGCCCAGCGTGAAGACGAGGAATTCGCTGCCGACATCTTCGTTGCGCGCGGATTGCGCTTGCGGTTTGGCTGCCATGATTTTTTATTGCTCCATCAATTCAGAATGGCTTCGGGCTGCGACCAACGCTCACGGTTGGCGCGCGCAAGCGCAAATACGTCGACAATCAGGGCCACGCTGCCATCACCCAGGATGGTGGCGGCCGAGATGCCAGGCACCTTGCGGTAGTTGGATTCCAGGTTCTTGACCACCACCTGGTGCTGACCGATCAGGTGATCCACCAGCAGTGCAAAACGGCGGTCTTCGGCCTGCATGATGACCGCGATGGCCTGCGTGGGATCGGTCTGCGCCTGGGCAACCGAGAACACGCGGTGCATCTCGACCAGCGGCAGGTATTCGCCGCGCACATGCATGACGCGTTCGTTGCCCGCCACCGAGTAGATCTGGTCGTTGGTCGGTTGCAGCGATTCGGTAACGTGGTTCAGCGGCAGGATGAAGGTTTCTTCGCCCACCCGAACCGACATGCCGTCCAGAATGGCCAGCGTCAGCGGCAGCACGATGCGCGTGGTGGTGCCGTTGCCCGGCTCGCACGACAGCTGCACGTGGCCGCCCATGTCCTGGATGTTGCGGCGCACGACGTCCATGCCCACGCCGCGGCCCGAGATGTCCGTGACCTTTTCGGCCGTGGAGAAACCCGGCGCGAAGATCAGTTGCCAGATTTCATCGTCTGGCGAATTCTCGTTGACGGCCAGACCCTGTGCCATGGCTTTCTTCAAGATCTTTTCGCGGTTCAAGCCACCGCCGTCATCGCTGACTTCGATGACGATGTTGCCGCCGTTGTGTTGCGCGGACAGCACCAGCTGGCCAACCGGGTCCTTGCCGGCGGCGATACGCTTTTCGGGCGTTTCGATACCGTGGTCCAGGCTGTTGCGCACCAAGTGCGTCAGCGGGTCGATGATGCGTTCGATCAGGCTCTTGTCCAACTCGGTCGCGCGGCCGTAGGTCTGCAATTCGATCTGCTTGCCCATCTTGCCGGCGATATCGCGCACCAGACGCGGGAAGCGGCTGAACACGTAGTCCATCGGCATCATGCGGATCGACATCACCGCTTCCTGCAAGTCGCGGGCGTTGCGTTCCAGCTGTTCCATGCCGTTGAGCAAGCGGTCGTGCAGCACCGGGTCCAGCGTGGACGCGGTCTGCGCCAGCATGGCTTGCGTGATGACCAGCTCGCCCACCAGGTTGATGACCTGGTCGACTTTTTCAACGCCCACCCGAATCGACGTGGATTCCTTGTCGGCATGCGCGGGCGCAGCCGGACGCGAGGCGCGGGCGGCGGCTTGCGTGATGGCTTCG
>NZ_JBLVOL010000033.1:0-18874 GCF_053543755.1 Achromobacter semiaridum
AGAATTCCGGATACCGCCCCTCCGCATGGTTCGACGGTGAACCTGGTCAGGTCGGGAACGAAGCAGCCATAGTCGTTTAGGGTCAGTGCCGGAGTAAGGCTCGCCAACCGGATTCTTCAAAGCAAAGGGTCATGATTTCATTTCATGGCCCTTCGCTTTCAAGGGGGACGGGGTTATTTTCCAGGGATTCGTTCCACGGGAATAAGCCCGTCCCCTTTGCATTTCAGCCAGCACGCGAAACAGGCTCTACAATCCAGCCATGACTTATCTGGTACTGGCCCGCAAGTGGCGGCCGAGATCGTTCGATACCCTCGTGGGACAGGATCACGTGGTGCGCGCGCTGACTCATGCGCTCGACACCCAACGCCTGCACCATGCCTGGTTGTTCACCGGCACGCGGGGCGTGGGCAAGACCACGTTGTCCCGCATCCTGGCCAAGTCCCTCAACTGTGAAACCGGCATCACGTCCAAGCCTTGCGGCGTCTGCCGCGCTTGTACAGAGATCGACGCCGGGCGCTTTGTCGACTACCTGGAACTGGACGCGGCCTCGAACCGCGGCGTCGAGGAAATGACGCAGTTGCTGGAGCAGGCGGTGTACGCGCCGGGCGCGGGGCGCTTCAAGGTCTACATGATCGACGAAGTGCACATGCTGACCGGCCACGCCTTCAACGCCATGTTGAAGACGCTGGAAGAACCGCCCCCCCACGTCAAGTTCATCCTGGCCACCACGGACCCGCAAAAGATCCCGGTGACGGTGCTGTCGCGCTGCCTGCAATTCAACCTGAAGCAGATGCCGGCCGACTCCATCGTCGGGCACCTTCAAGCCGTGCTCGGCCACGAAGAAGTCGCGTTTGAAGTGCCCGCCCTGCGTCTGATCGGCCAGGCTGCTCAAGGCTCCATGCGCGATGCGCTGTCGCTGACCGACCAAGCCATTGCCTATAGCGCCGGCAACATGACCGAGGACGCCGTGCGCGGCATGCTCGGCACCATCGACCAGCGCCACCTGGTGCGTCTGCTTGACGCCTTGGCCACCGGCGACGCCAAGGGCGTGCTGGCGGTTGCCGACGAGCTTGCCGTGCGCGGGCTGTCGTATGCCGGCGCGTTGGCCGATCTGGCCGTATTGCTGTCGCGGGTTGCGATCGAGCAGCGCGTCACGGGCGTGACGCCTGCTGAAGACCCCTTGGCCGCCGACATTGCGCGGCTGGCGCTGGGCCTGCACCCCGACGCCGTGCAGCTGTTCTATTCCGTAGCGGTACATAGCCGAGGCGAACTGACACTGGCGCCCGACGAGTACGCCGGCTTCATCATGGCCTGCCTGCGCATGCTGGCGTTGAACGGCGATGCCGGTCCGCAGACCGCGCTGGAAGCGCCCGCCACACCCGCCCGCCAGGTGGCGGAGCCGACGGCGGTGGCGGCAGCGACCGCCGAGGACGCGTCGGCCGCGCTGGTTGCGCCGGTTGCGCTTGCCGCGGCTGGTCCTGCTGTCGCTCCGGTAAATGCTGCCGTTGCCGCTACGGCTACCGTAGCCGCTTCCGTTGCTGCTACCGCGACTGCTCCTGTCGCCGCTCCCGCAACTGCTCCTGTTGCTGCTCCCGCAACTGCTCCTGTTGCTGCTCCCGCAACTGCTCCTGTCGCTGCTCCATCAGCTGCTCCTGTCGCTGCCCCATCAGCTGCTCCTGTCGCCGCTCCCGCAGCTGCGTCTGTCACCCCGCCCGCAGCTGCACCCCTGGCCACTCCCGCCGGTGCGCCAATGGCGGTCCCCGCGACGGCTTCGTCGACGAGCCCCGTCAGCCAGGTAGCAGCCGCCGTGAACGCCGACTCGACGGCGGCCGCCGCCTCAGCAGATGGTGTGCCGCCCTGGGAAGACCTGCCTGAAGGCGCTGCACAACCGACAAGCACGGCAGCCTCCGCGCCCGATGCGTCGGGATCGCCGGCCGCCGGTTCGCCGGTCGCCGGTTCGCCGGTCGTCGCAACGTCTGTCGCCGAAACACCGGCCGCCGAAACATCGTCCCCCGCATCCCCCGCATCCCCCGCATCCCCCGCCGCGCCCGAGCTTGCTGCCGCCAAGGCCGCGGGGTCTGCCGCGCTGGCGGTGACGCCCGCGGTCGCGGCTGTGCTGGCGACCGCACCTGCCGAGGCTGACCCCGACGGTCCGCCCTCCTGGGTCGACGAAGAAATCCCGTTCGAAGCCGAAGGTGGCTTCGTTCCCGAGAGCGGATTCACATCCGATCCCGACGATGACGGTTTTGAGACGCTGGCCAGCGCTGCGTCCGTTGCGCCTTCTGTTGCGCCGCCCGTGGCCGCCGTCCGCCGTGAGGGCGCTGCCGCGTCGCGCAAGCGTTCGTCGCGCGCCCGCATCGAAGACATGACGCAAGCCGCCTGGCCCGGGCTGGCCGCGACCCTGCCGGTGACCGGCCTGGCCGCCGAACTGGCGCGGCAAAGCGAATGGGCCGGCGTGCAGGGCGATGCCATCATCCTGCGCGTTGCCGTAAAAACGCTGGCCGAAAGCGAAAGCCGGGTTCGCCTGCAAACCGTCTTGTGCGAACATTTCGGGCAGGGCATCCGGCTGGACGTGCAGGTCGGCGTCACCGGCGACGACACGGCGCATGCCGTGGCCAAGGCCGAACGCGCCGCGCGCCAGCAGGCGGCCGAAGACGCGGTGGCCGTCGATCCCTTTGTGCAAGCCTTGTTGGCCGATTTCGGCGGGTATGTCGTGCCCGACTCCATCCGCCACGTTGATCCCCCGGCCGCTGCCTGACGCGGCGGCCGCTCTCTTATTTCCCTCGTTCAAGGAACATCCATCATGATGAAAGGACAACTGGCCGGCCTGATGCGCCAGGCGCAGCAGATGCAGGAAAACATGAAGAAGGCGCAAGACGCGCTGGCTGAAATCCTGGTCGAAGGCGCCTCCGGCGGCGGCCTGGTCAAGGTCACCATGACCTGCCGCCATGACGTCAAGCGCGTCGTGATCGACCCGTCGCTGCTGGGCGACGACAAGGACATGCTGGAAGACCTGGTCGCCGCCGCGTTCAACGACGCGCTGCGCAAGGCCGAAACCACGTCGCAGGAAAAAATGGCGGGCGTCACCGCCGGCATGCCGCTGCCCCCGGGCATGAAGCTGCCGTTCTAAGCAAGGCTGCCCTGGGCTGCAATGGATCCTTTACTGCCTGAACCCGAACCGCTGGTGTCTCTGATCGAGGCGCTTCGGCGCCTGCCCGGCGTCGGCGTCCGATCGGCCCGGCGCATGGCCTATCACCTGCTTCAGCACGACCCGCAAGGGGCGGACATGCTGGGGCGGGCGCTGGCCGGCGCGGTGCGGGATCTGAAACATTGCGCCCGGTGCAACAGCTTTTCTGAAGACGAGGTCTGCGGCACCTGCGCCAATCCCAAGCGCGATCCCTCGCTCTTGTGCATCGTGGAAACGCCGGCCGACCAGAACATGATCGAGTCCAGCCACGGCTACCGTGGCCTGTACTACGTATTGATGGGCCGGGTGGCGCCGCTGGAAGGCATTGGCCCGCGCGAACTGGATTTCGACCGCGTCATCAAGCGCGCCACCGACGGCGTGGTCGCGGAAGTCATCCTGGCCACCAATTTCACGGCGGAAGGCGAGACCACCGCCCACTTCCTGGGCGAAGCGCTGGGCGAACGCGGCCTGCGCGTGACCCGGCTGGCGCGCGGCGTGCCCGCGGGCAGCGAGCTTGAATACGTGGATGCCGGCACCATTGCCTGGGCGCTGATGGAGCGCAAGACCACTTAGCAAGGCAGGGCTCGCAACGTCAAAATAGCCGTCCGGCAATGCATCGGCGCGGCACGAAACGTGAGGAAGACAAACCATGTCAGCGCTGACCGGACTGAAAGTCCTGGAACTCGGCACGCTTATCGCCGGCCCCTTCGCCGCGCGCATCTTCGGCGAATTCGGCGCCGACGTCATCAAGGTGGAAACGCCCCACGGGCCTGACGGCACGGGCGGCGGCGACCCCATCCGCAGCTGGCGCCACCTGCACGAGGGCAATTCGCTCTGGTGGACGGTGCAGGCGCGCAACAAGCAATCCATAGCCCTGAACCTGAAAGACCCGCGCGCGCAGGAAATCGCCCGCAAACTGGCGCTGGACGCCGACGTCGTGGTTGAAAACTACCGGCCGGGCGTGCTGGAGAAGTGGGGCCTGGGCTTTGAACAATTGCGCGCCATCAACCCGGCGTTGATCATGGTGCGGCTATCCGGTTACGGCCAGACGGGCCCTATGAAAGACCAGCCGGGTTTTGGCGCCATCGGGGAATCCATGGGGGGGCTGCGCTACGTGTCGGGCCACCCCGACCGGCCGCCGCTGCGCGTCGGCATTTCCATCGGCGATTCCATCGCCGCCTTGCATGGCGTGATCGGCGCGATGATGGCGCTGCGCCATCGCGACGCCACGGGCGGGCGCTGGAACGGCCAGACGGGCGAGGCATGCCGGGCGGGGCAGGGCCAGATGGTTGACGTGGCCCTGTACGAAGCCGTGTTCAACATGATGGAAAGCCTGGTGCCCGAATACGACGTGGCCGGCGTGGTGCGCGAGCGCACCGGCGGCGCGCTGCCGGGCATCGTGCCGTCCAACACCTACACCACGCGCGATGGCCAGAACATCGTCATCGCGGGCAATGGCGACGCCATCTTCCACCGCCTGATGCGCGCCATCGGCCGCGACGACCTTGCCGAAGACCCTGATCTGGTGCGCAACGATGGCCGCGCGCGCCGCGTCCTGGAGATCGATGGCGCGATCCAGCAATGGTGCGACGGCCGCAATATCGACGAGGCGCTGGGCACGCTGAAAGCGGCCGATGTGCCGGTCGGCAAGATCTATAGCGTGGCCGACATGTTCAACGATCCGCAGTTCCTGGCGCGCCGCATGATCGAACAACATCGCCTTGCCGACGGCAGCCCCGTCAAGCTTCCCGCAGTGGTTCCCAAGCTGTCTGAAACCCCTGGCCAGACGCGCTGGGTAGGCCCGAAATTAGGGGAACATACCGAGGAAGTCCTGAAATCGCTAGGGTATGATTCAGCGGCTATTGACGAGCTGGCGAAGACCGGCGCTATCGGTAAACCCGACAACTAAGGAGACAACCCAATGTCAGTTACTCGCCGTGAGTTGCTCAAGATCGCCGGCGCCGCCGGCGTCATGAGCCTGGCGCCCGCCATCGTGCGTGCACAAAAACTGGAAAAGACCAAGGTGCAGATCGCCGTCGGCGGCAAGCCCCTGATCTACTATCTTCCGCTGTCCATCGCCGAAGCACGCGGCTACTTCAAGGACGAAGGGCTGGACGTCAGCATCGCGGACTTTGCCGGCGGCTCGAAGGCCCTGCAAGCCGTGGTCGGCGGCAGCGCCGATGTCGTGTCGGGCGCGTTCGAACACACCTTGTCGATGCAGTCCAAGGGTCAGGCTTACCGCGCCTTCGTGCTGCAAGGCCGCGCGCCGATGATCGGCGTTGGCGTGTCCAAGAAGAACCTGCCCAACTACAAGGGCCCGGCCGACCTCAAGGGCAAGAAGATCGGCGTGACCGCGCCCGGCTCGTCCACCAACATGGTGGTCAGCTTCTTCCTGGCCAAGCACGGGCTGAAGGCATCGGACGTTTCCATCATCGGCGTGGGCGCGGGCGCCGGCGCGGTGACCGCGCTGCGCAGTGGCCAGATCGACGCCATCTCCAACACCGACCCCGTGGTGTCGATGTTGGAAATGCCGGGCGATATCCAGATCATTGTCGACACGCGCACGTTGAAGGACACCCAGGACATCTTCGGTGGCAACATGCCCGCCGGTTGCCTGTACGCGCCGCAAGCGTTCATCGACGCCAACCCCAACACCACCCAGGCGCTGACCAACGCCCTGGTGCGCGCCGACAAATGGATTCAAAAGGCAGGCCCCGACGAGATCGCCAAGATCGTGCCGGAAACCTACCTGCTGGGCGATCCGGCCGTATACAAGGCCGCCATTTCGAAGAGCCTGGAAGGCCTGTCGCCCAACGGCATGATTCCCGAGGACGGCGCCGCCACCGCGCTCAAGGCGCTGGCCGCCTACCAAGCGGATTTCGACGGCTCGAAGATTGATCCGTCCAAGGTCTGGACCAACGATTTCGCGCGTCGCGCCAACGAGAAGTACGCCAATGGCTGAAGCCGCACTATCGCTGGAAAATATCAGTTGCACCTTTGTTTCGCGCGACGACCGGTCGCAGCGCTACACCGCCGTCAGCGACACGACCCTGGCCATCGCGCCAGGGGAGTTCGTGTCGGTGGTGGGCCCGACCGGCTGCGGCAAATCCACCCTGCTTAACGTCGGCGCCGGCTTGCTGGCGCCGTCCAGCGGGCAGGTAAAGGTTTTTGGTGAACCGCTGTCGGGCATCAATTCGCGCGCCGGCTACATGTTCCAGGGCGAGGCGCTTTTGCCCTGGCGCAGCGCGCTGGATAACGTGGTTGCCGGCCTGGACTTCGCGGGCGTGCCACGCCCCGAAGCGCTGGAACGCGGCCGCGAATGGATGCGGCGCGTGGGCCTGGGCGGCTTTGAAAGCCGCTATCCGCACCAGATGTCGGGCGGCATGCGCAAGCGTGCCATGCTGGCCCAGACGCTGATCCGCGACCCCGACATCATCCTCATGGACGAGCCGTTCTCGGCGCTGGATATCCAGACGCGCCAGTTGATGGAAAACGAGGTCCTGGACTTGTGGATGGCCAAGCGCAAGGCCGTGCTGTTCATCACGCACGACCTGGACGAAGCCATTGCCATGAGCGACCGCGTGATCGTGTTGTCTGCCGGCCCCGGCACGCACCCAATCGGGGAATTCGCCATAGACCTGCCGCGTCCGCGCGACGTGGCAGAGGTACGCGCCCATCCGCGCTTCGTGGAACTGCATTCGGCCATCTGGGCCGTGCTGCGCGAAGAAGTGCTCAAGGGCTATGCCCAACAGAAGCGAGCCTGAGGTATGTCGAAGTCATTCAAATCCGGTTCCGCCAGCCTGCGCTTCTGGCAACTGCTGCTGCTGGTCGTCATCCTGGGCGTCTGGCATTTTGCGTCGCGCGATTCCAAGGTGGCGTTCTTCTTTGGCGAACCGCTGAAAGTCTGGGGCCGCATCTGGGCCTGGTTCGTCACCAATGCCGACATCTACACGCACTTGTGGGTGACCCTGACCGAAACGGTGCTGGCGTTTTTCATCGGCACCATCGCGGGCCTGGGCTTTGGGTTGTGGCTGGGGCTGTCGCCGCGCGCCAGCGCCATCCTTGACCCCTACATCAAGGCCGCGAACTCGATGCCGCGCGTCATCCTGGCACCCATCTTCGGCATGTGGTTCGGGCTGGGCATCTGGTCCAAGGTAGCGCTGGCCGTCACGCTGGTGTTCTTCATCGTGTTTTTCAACGTCTACCAGGGCGTGCGCGAAGTCAGCCCCACCTTGCTGGACAACGCCCGCATGCTGGGCGCGCGCAAGCGCCAACTGCTGCGTCATGTCTACCTGCCGTCGGCCACCAGCTGGGTGTTTTCCAGCCTGCATACGTCGGTGGGCCTGGCGTTCGTGGGCGCGGTGGTGGGTGAATACCTGGGATCGGCAAGCGGCGTCGGGTACCTGATCCTGCAAGCCGAAGGCACGTTCGACGTGAACACCGTGTTCGCGGGCATTGTGGTGTTGACGGCGTTTGCGCTGGTGCTGGACTACATCGTCGGCATCGGTGAAAAGCGCTTGATGAAGTGGCAGCCCAAGTCGGGCGAAACCGAAAAGCTGTAGTCAGTCGGTCAGCCAGTCATTCAGCCGGCGCTGCGCACCTGTCAGGTTCAGGTTCGCAGCGCTTGCCGGCTGTGCAGCCAGACCGTCAGGCTGTCGAAGGCGTCGCGCGCGCCTTGCAAGGCGTGGGCTTCGCGCCCCTGGGCGCCGGCCTCGCTGTCCAGATACTCCAGAAACGCTTTCCACATCGGCCCCAGGTTTTCGCCATAACCGCGCAGATAGCGCAGCGGCAGGGCGGGGCTGATATCAGCCAGCTGCCGGGCCAGAAAGCGTCCGCCCAGCTGCGATCCTTCCACCACATAGGCCACGCCCAGTGCGTAGGCGTCGGCGGCGGTTACGCAAGGCGCGTCGGGGCAGTGCGCCACGGATGCGGCGTCGCCGGCCGCGGCCAGGTCGGCACGTATCCAGTCGCTTTTGCCGGCGCGAGCGTGGGCTTGCAAGCGGTCAGGCCACTCCAGCTGCCACAGGCGGCGCTCCAGCGGCTCCAACCAGCCCAGCAATGCGCGCAGATAGTTCAGATAGCCTTCGCGGTCCAGCTCGCCGCTGGTCAGGGCCAGCCCTTGATCCAGCGTTTCGTGCCTGTCACGCGTGCCGTCGCGCAGCACCTGGTGCACCGGTGAAATCATGGGCGGTTGCTCATGCTTGGGCAGGGGGCGTGGGCAGATGCAACGACCAGCATTGCGCCTGCCGCTCCAGTCGCCAGCCTGATGCCGCCGCCAGCAGTTCAATGTCCGCGGGCGGAAAGGCGGTGGGGGGGGTGGGTGTGGCGTCGGCCGGGGCGGTGTCGGCCTGCGCCGGGAAATGGGCGTGCCACGCGTCGGCCCGGGAACAGTCCAGCGTCAACGCGGCATCCGGCGGCAGCGTGGACAGCAGGCTCAACAGCCAGGCCAGCAACAGATACCGCGAAGTGTATTGCGGCACCTGCAAATCCACGACGTCTTCGGGCCACACGATGCTGTGCCGGGACAACAGCAGATGCGAGAACATCAGCTTGCGGCATTCGCGCAATAGCGTCTGCGTCGACGTAATTGCGCCGCTATCCAGCAGCCATTGATCCAGCTCGCGCACGATGGTGACGCTGTCTTCCAGCATGCCCGTCAAGTCGCCCGCCAGGCGTTGGCAACGTTGCTGCAAGGTATCGGCATCGGCGCCTTCGGGGCTTTGGCGCAGCATCGCGGCCGCCAGCGTGGCGTTGGACAAGGGGCCGACAACTTCGTGGCGCAGCACGGGGAACACCTGCGCCAGCACTTTGAACCGCACGCCCTGGGCCGCCAGGGCATTCATGGGATTAACCATCGACATGGCGGCCTCAGTGGGCTTGCCGCAGGATGGCCAGCAGCGCGTCGGGGTCCGCGGGCTTTTCGATCCAGCCATTGAACATGCCGTCTTCATCGCGGCGCTCGTGGCGGGCCAGGCCGCTTAGCGCGTAGATGCGCGGAGATTCGGTGCGCGCGCGCAGCCGCGTTGCCAGCTCATAGCCGTCCATGTCGGGCAGCAGGATGTCCACCAACACGGCCTCGGGCCTGAAGCTGTCGACCATTTCCAAAGCGGCTTCGCCTGTGGGGGCGCAGCGTGTTTCCACGCCTGACAGCGCCAGGAATTCGGCTAGTAACTCCGAGCCCATTTCATTGTCGTCAACCAGCAGGACGCGAACTGCGCGCACTTCGTTCAAAAGGTTCTCCAAGCTTCAGGGGGTGGATGCGGCGCGGGATTCGCGCGGCAGTCTTACCGTAAAAACGACCAGGCCATCCCGGCACTGAACCGTGATGTCGCCGTCATGGCCGCGCACCACTTGTTCGGCGATGTATAGCCCTAGCCCCAAGCCATTGCGGTTACGCGCATGGCCGAGCGATTCAGGTTTGAACGGCGAAAACAGGTGCGCCAGCACTTCAGGTGCAATGGGCGCGCCATGGTTGGTGACCTGCAATTCTATGTGGTCGCCGTCTTGCCGTGCGCGCACCAGGATGGGCTGTCGGGGCGCGCCATGCTGTCGCGCGTTGCTCATCAGGTTGGTCACGACCTGAGCGATGCGGTCGGTGTCCGCCATCAGCGCGAGTCCGGGTTGTACGTCGGGCTCGATGCGCAGGCCGGGGTAGGCCTGGCGCTTTTCCTCGATCAGGCCGTTGACCAGGTCGCTAAGCTTGCACCGGCCTTTTTCGATACCCAGGCCCATGCCGCCCTGTAGGCGCGACAAATCCAGCACTTGCGAGATCAGGCGTTGCATGCGGCCGCTGGAGTATCGGATGCGTTCGCCCATGCGCGCACCCGAATCGGTTTTGGACAGCAGCGTGGCCGCCATCGAAATCGATTGCAGCGGGTCGCGCAGATCATGGCCCAGCATGGCCAGCAGCGCGGTGCGGGCCCGGTCCACGTCGGCGGCGCGGCTGGTGGCGATGTGGGAAAGTTCGTCGCGCAGGTTGTCGGCGGCGTCCAGTTCGCCCGGCAGCCACGATGTGCTGGTATTGCGCACCACTTCGCGCCAGGCCTCGAACGATCCGCGCGGCGTCAGGCGTGGCCCTTGGCTGCCCACGGCGTATTGCTTTTCGGGTTTGCCGCCCCACACCAGCGTTTCAACCTGCTCTTTGCGCAGCCAGATCAGCCAGCCGTTGTTCATGGGGTCGAATTTGCATGCCAAGAGGCCGGCGTACGGCACCAGATCGGTTTGCAGTTCGGGGTAGTCGCGCGCGATGTTGTCGGTGTGGACGACGCGCTGTCCGCTTTGGTCCAGGGCGCACAGGATCCCCGCCAGCTCCCCGCGCGGCGCAATGCCGCCGAACACGGTGACGCTGTTGCCCCACAGGCACAGCGCGGCGTCGCTAGGGATCAGCGAGGCGGGCGTTTCCGGGCCGCTGGACAAGGCCAGGTGCAGGTTTTCCGACGCCGACACCCGTTCGGTCAGTTCACTGACCAGCGCGGCGTTGCGGCGGGCTTGCGCCGCGCGTTCGGCGCCTTCGATGTTGGCCACCGCGGCGGACAGCACCTGCGCCATCGCCTCGCAAGCCAGCCGGGCGGGGTAGGGGATCGGGCGCGGTGCATGGTGGTGACACGCGATCATGCCCCACAGCTTGCCCTCGATCACCAACGACAGGCTCATCGAAGCCTGCACGCCCATGTTCGCCATGTATTCCAGATGAATAGGCGACACGCTGCGCAAGACTGAAAAGCTCATGTCCAGCGGCTTGGCGCTGGCCGACGGCGCGCCGCGTACCCGCACGGGGGCGTATCGCGCGTCCGCAATCTGGCGCAGCGTATTCACGGTGTACAGCCGGCGCGCCTGCGCGGGGATGTCACCGGCGGGGTAGCGGCGACCGACCCAGTCTTCCAGCGTTTCGTGGCGCTCTTCGGCAACGATTTCGCCGCTGTCGTCGGGATGAAAGCGGTAAGCCATTACCCGGTCGAAGCCGGTTGCGCGGCGCACTTCCCGCACGGCGCACTCCAGCAAGCCGGCGATATCGCGTTGGCGCCTGACGCGTTCAATGCTGCGGTAAATGCGCGCCGGGTCCGCCATATCCGCGTCTGTTGAAACCCGCAGTTCCAACTCCACGATAGTCAGCCCATCGCTGTTGCGATGACCGATGACGTCGAACATGGCGCCGTTCAAGGACAGCGTCAGGGGGTCGAAGATGGGATCGGGGTCGTCCAGCCAAGCGGGCAGGCAATGCGCCAGGCTGGGAGGCAGCGCGCCCGCGGGGCAGCACTGGCCCAGCGTCAACGGCGCGCCAAGCACGGCGGGGGCGTTTTCGCTGGCAAACTGCAAAATGCCATCCGAGTCGAACGCCAGCAACGCGCCCAACGGCTGAATAGCGCCCGGAATATGGATGGGTTCGCTATCGCAATTGGCGAGCGTGACGGGTGTTGGGGATTGGGTCGGCGCATTCATTGTGGGTGGGGTACCTGGGACGCGCAATGAGCTGTCATTATGTCAAATATATTGTATGAATGTATGCATTTGCAGCCCTGTCACCTATCTGGAGCTTCCATGGCCCGTCTTGCCTACGCCGATCTATCTCATCCCGACGCACGTCCCCTGGTGGAGCGCATCGTTGCAGAGCGCGGCAGTGTGCTTCATCTGTACCAAATGCTGCTGCACAGCCCCGCGGTCGCCGGCGGCTGGTTGAACTATCTGAATTCCATCCGGCAACTGAGCAGCTTGCCGGGAGACCTGCGCGAACTGGTCATCATGCGCGTTGCCGCGCTTAACGGCGCGCCTTACGAGGCCGATCAGCACGCGCCGATCGCACTGCGGGAAGGCGTGTCGCAGGCCCAGCTGGATGCGCTGGGCGATTGGGAAAACTCAGCGCTGTTCGACTCGCGCCAAAAAGCCGTGTTGGCCTACACCGACGCCATGACGCGCCATGTACAGGTGCCGCAGCCCGTGTTTGATGCTGCCCGCGCCGCCATGGGCTCGGAAAAACTCATTGTCGAACTGACCGCGACGGTGGCGGCCTACAACATGGTGTCGCGCTTTTTGGAAGCGTTGCAGGTGCATTCGGAGGACCACCGCTAAGGCCACCATCCGGCAGGCCAACAGGTATGTCAGCAAGTTGCGTGCCCAAAACTTCGGGCACGCGATTTGTTTGCGCAGTGCTGTGGGGTCAGCGGCGCTGCGCGTCGATCAGCGCATCCAGTTTCACGGCGTCGGCGACGAACAGGCGGATGCCTTCGGACAGTTTCTCGCTGGCCATCGCATCGTCATTGACCAGCGTGCGGAAGCTGACTTCGTCCGCGCCGATACGGTCGATCGCCGGGCCCGTGTCGTCCGCGCGCAGTTGCGCCGGCGCATCGCCTTGCGTGCCGGCCAGCTGGTTGAGCAGGTCCGGGCTGATGGTCAGCAGATCGCATCCCGACAGCGCCAGGATCTGGCCCACGTTGCGGAAGCTGGCGCCCATGATTTCGGTAGAAATGTCGTGCTGTTTGTAATACCGGTAGATGCGCGTCACCGACAGCACGCCCGGATCCCGCGGACCGGCGTTGTCCGCTTCGACCCACGCGGCGCCGGCGCTTTTCTTATGCCAGTCATAGATTCGGCCAACAAAGGGCGAGATCAGCTGCACGCGCGCATCGGCGCAGGCGACGGCCTGGGGCAGCGAAAACAGCAGCGTCAGATTGCAGCGCACGCCTTCGGCTTGCAGGGCGCGCGCGGCCTGGATGCCTTCCCAGGTGGACGCAATCTTGATCAGCACGCGCTCGCGCGGCACGCCGGCGGCTTCGTACAGGGCGATCAGGCCACGCGCGCGCTCGATGGTGGCGCGAGTGTCGAACGACAGGCGCGCATCGACTTCGGTCGAGACGCGGCCCGGCACGATGTTCAAAATGGCGCGGCCGAAGGCGACCAGCAGGCGGTCGACCAGCTCGGGCGCCGAGGCGCCCTGGTGATCGCGCACGGTCTGTTCCAGCAGGGGGCGATAGGCCTCTTGCTGGACGGCTTTCAGAATAAGGGACGGGTTGGTGGTGGCGTCCGTGGGACGCAACGCCTTCATCGCTTCGAAATCCCCGGTGTCGGCGACAACGGTGGTGTGATTGCGCAGGGCGTCAAGTTGGCTGGACATGGACAAGTAACGGCTCACGACGGCTAGGGTTGAAGGTTCGTTAGCGTATCACTGCCGTGGGCGTGTGGCCGTCAGCCAGGAGTGGGAGGGCGAGGGGAGAATCGCCATCCTGGCCTTATTTGGCGCGGTTCGCCGGGGAATTGGTCCGGTCAAGGTATAATCCGAAGGTTTGATTATCGATTCTAAAACCGGGGTTTACTGTGCTGCCGCAACTTTTTCCCGAGGGGATCAACCGCTTCCCTCCTGCAATTCTGGCTCTGGCGGACGGTACCATTTTTCGAGGCGTGTCGATCGGTGCGCCTGGGGCTACCGTTGCCGAAGTGGTGTTCAACACCGCGATGACCGGGTACCAGGAAATTCTCACCGATCCCAGCTATAGCGGTCAGATCGTTACGCTGACCTATCCGCACATTGGCAACACCGGCGTCAACGCCGAAGACGTGGAAGCCAATCGCGTCTATGCCGCCGGACTCGTGGTCCGCGACTGTCCCGCCCGCGTGTCGAACTTCCGTTCCACGCAATCCCTGCCCGACTATCTGGCCGCGCAGGGCATCGTCGCCATTTCCGGCATCGACACCCGCAAGCTCACCCGCATCCTGCGAGAAAAAGGCGCCCAGGGCGGCTGCATCTTCGTGGGCACCGATGCTGAACGCGCCGTTGAAATGGCCAAGGGCTTTGCCGGCATGGCGGGCCAGGATCTGGCCAAGGACGTGTCGCAAAAATCCACCACCGAATGGACCGAAGGCACGTGGCAACTGGGCGAGGGTTTCTCCAAGCCCGACCAGTCCAAGTTCCACGTCGTTGCCTACGACTACGGCATCAAGACCAACATCCTGCGCCTGCTGGCGGACCGTGGCTGCCGCTTGACGGTGGTGCCGGCGCAAACCAGCGCCGAAGAAGTCCTGAAGCTCAACCCTGACGGCGTGTTCCTGTCCAACGGCCCCGGCGACCCCGAGCCCTGCGACTACGCCATCGACGCCACGCGCGTGTTCCTGGACAAGAAGCTGCCGGTCTTCGGCATCTGCCTGGGCCATCAGATCATGGGCCTGGCCGTGGGCGGCAAGACGCTCAAGATGAAGACGGGCCACCACGGCGCGAACCACCCCGTGCAAGACCTCCAGTCCAAGCGCGTGTTCATCACCAGCCAGAACCACGGCTTCGCGGTCGACGCGGCCAGCCTGCCAGCCAATGCGCGCGTGACGCACGTGTCGCTGTTTGACGGCACGTTGCAGGGCTTCGAGCTCACCGACCGCCCGGCTTTCTGCTTCCAGGGTCACCCCGAAGCCAGCCCGGGTCCGCACGACATCCTTGAACTGTTCGACAAGTTCATCGACCTGATGTCCGGCCAAAAGTAAAGATTGCATCATGCCCAAGCGTACAGACCTAAAAAGCATACTCATCATCGGCGCCGGCCCCATCATCATCGGGCAGGCTTGCGAATTCGATTATTCCGGCGCACAGGCGTGCAAGGCGCTCAAGGCCGAGGGTTACCGCACCATCCTGGTGAACAGCAACCCCGCCACGATCATGACGGACCCGGAAACGGCCGACGTCACCTACATCGAGCCCATCACCTGGCAAGCCGTTGAAAAGATCATCGAGCGTGAAAAGCCCGATGCGCTGCTGCCCACCATGGGCGGCCAGACCGCGCTGAACTGCGCACTGGACCTGGCCCACCACGGCGTGCTCAAAAAGTACAACGTGGAACTGATCGGCGCGAACGAACACGCCATCGAAAAGGCCGAAGACCGCCAGAAGTTCAAGCAGGCCATGACCGACATCGGCCTGGAATCGGCCAAGTCGGGCGTGGCCCACAGCATGGACGAAGCCTGGGAAGTGCAGCGCCGCATTGCCGCCGAAGTGGGCACGTCCGGCTTCCCCGCCGTGATCCGCCCCAGCTTCACCATGGGTGGTTCGGGCGGCGGTATCGCCTACAACGCCGAAGAATTCGAAACGATCTGCCGTCGCGGCCTGGAAGCCTCGCCGACCAACGAACTGCTGATCGAAGAATCCTTGCTGGGCTGGAAGGAATTCGAGATGGAAGTGGTCCGCGACAAGGCGGATAACTGCATCATCGTCTGCTCGATCGAAAACCTGGACCCGATGGGCGTGCACACCGGTGACTCGATCACCGTGGCGCCGGCCCAGACGCTGACCGACAAGGAATACCAGATCATGCGTAATGCATCGATCGCGGTATTGCGCGAGATCGGCGTGGACACGGGCGGCTCGAACGTGCAGTTTGCCGTCAACCCGAAGAACGGCCGGATGATCGTCATCGAGATGAACCCGCGCGTGTCGCGTTCGTCGGCGCTGGCATCCAAGGCTACCGGCTTTCCCATCGCCAAGGTCGCCGCGCGCCTGGCCGTGGGTTACACGCTGGACGAGCTCAAGAACGAAATCACCGGCGGCGCCACGCCCGCCTCGTTCGAACCGTCGATCGACTACGTCGTCACCAAGGTGCCGCGTTTCGCCTTCGAAAAATTCCCCACCGCCGACGCGCGCCTGACCACCCAGATGAAGTCCGTGGGTGAAGTCATGGCCATCGGCCGCACCTTCCAGGAATCGTTCCAGAAGGCGCTGCGCGGTCTGGAAGTGGGCGTTGACGGCCTGAACCAGAAAACCACCGACCGCGAAAAGCTGCAAGTCGAACTGGGCGAGCCCGGTCCGGAACGCATCTGGTACGTAGGCGATGCCTTTGCGCAGGGCTTCACGCTGGACGAAGTGCACAACATCACGCACATCGACCCGTGGTTCCTGTCGCAGATCAAGGAAATCGTCGACATCGAACTGGCGCTGGAACAAAAGACGCTGGCCGACCTGGACTACGCCACCTTGTGGGAACTGAAGCGCCGCGGTTTCTCGGACCGCCGCCTGGCCTTCCTGCTGGATTCGGCTGAATCCGAAGTGCGCAAGCTGCGTCACCAGTTGAACGTGCGCCCGGTCTACAAGCGCGTGGACACCTGCGCCGCCGAATTCGCCACCCGCACCGCGTACATGTATTCCACGTACGAAGAAGAGTGCGAATCCGCGCCCACCGATCGCAAGAAGATCATCGTGCTGGGCGGTGGCCCGAACCGTATCGGTCAAGGCATCGAATTCGACTACTGCTGCGTGCACGCCGCGCTGGCGCTGCGTGAAGACGGGTACGAGACCATCATGGTCAACTGCAACCCGGAAACCGTGTCCACTGACTACGACACGTCCGATCGCCTGTACTTCGAACCGCTGACCTTGGAAGACGTGCTGGAAATCGTCCACAAGGAAAACCCGGTCGGCATGATCGTCCAGTACGGCGGCCAGACGCCGTTGAAGCTGGCGCGCGCCCTGGAAGCCAACGGCGTGCCCATCATCGGCACCAGCCCGGAATCCATCGACGTTGCCGAAGATCGCGAACGCTTCCAGAAGCTGCTGAACAAGCTGGGCCTGCGTCAACCGCCCAACCGCACCGCGCGCACGGAAGGCGAGGCCCTGGCCCACGCCACCGAGATCGGCTACCCGCTGGTCGTGCGTCCCAGCTACGTGCTGGGCGGTCGCGCCATGGAAATCGTGCATGAACAGCAAGACCTCGAGCGCTACATGCGCGAGGCCGTGAAGGTCAGCAATGACTCGCCCGTGCTGCTGGACCGCTTCCTGAACAACGCCACCGAAGTTGACGTGGACTGCCTGGCCGACGGCGAAACCGTCTTCATCGGCGGCGTCATGGAACACATCGAGCAGGCCGGCGTGCACTCGGGCGACTCGGCTTGCAGCCTGCCGCCTTACTCGCTGTCGGCGGAAGTCATCGCCGAGATCAAGCGCCAGACCACGATGATGGCCAAGGCCTTGAACGTCAGCGGCCTGATGAACGTGCAGTTCGCCATCCAGGGCGGCGACGTCTACGTGCTGGAAGTGAACCCGCGTGCATCGCGCACCGTGCCCTACGTGTCCAAGGCCACCGGCCTACAATTGGCCAAGATCGCCGCGCGCGCCATGGCCGGCCAGACGCTGGCGGCGCAAGGCATCACCAAGGAAGTCGTGCCGCCTTACTTCTCGGTCAAGGAAGCCGTGTTCCCGTTCGTGAAGTTCCCGGGCGTGGACACCATCCTGGGCCCGGAAATGAAGTCGACCGGCGAAGTGATGGGCGTGGGCATGAGTTTCGGCGAAGCCTTTGTGAAGTCGCAGCTGGCGGCGGGTGTGCGCCTGCCGGAATCCGGCACGGTGTTCATCAGCGTGAAGAACCAGGACAAGCCTCGCGCCGTGGAAGTGGCGCGTGGCCTGCACGCCCTGGGCTTCAAGCTGGTTGCCACGCGCGGCACGGCGGCCGAAATTGAAACCGCTGGCATTCCGGTGCAAGTGGTCAACAAGGTCACCGAAGGCCGTCCGCACATCGTCGACATGGTCAAGAACGGCGAAATCGCGCTGGTCATCAACACCGTCGAAGAACGTCGCAACGCCATCGTCGATTCGCGCACGATCCGTACGCAATCGCTGGCCGCCCGCGTTACCTTCTTCACCACCATCGCCGGCGCCCGCGCCGCGGTCGAAGGCATGCAGTATCTGCGCCAGGGCCTGGGCTTGCAGGTCTACCCGTTGCAGGATCTGCACGCGTCGTTGTCTGCTAACTAAGCCTGTTGATACCTATGCGCAACGGCGCGCGGCGGTGAAGCCCGCTGCGCGCCCTTGAGGTAGGATGCCGGGGCGGCCCTTGAAAAAGGGTCGCCCTTTTTCCATTCCTGCATTCCATTTGCGGTTACGACGATCCCATGAACCGAGTCTTCATCACCGGCGCCAGCAGTGGCTTGGGCCGCGCGCTGGCGCAGCAATACGCCGCCGCGGGCGCCACGCTGGGCTTGCTTGGCCGCCGTGTAGAGGCGCTGCGCGAGTTGGCCGACAGCCTGCCGGGCGAGCACCGTTGTTATGCGGTGGACGTGCGCGATCGCGCGGCGCTGCATGCAGCGGCGACCGATTTCATTGCGTTCTGCCAGGGTCGCGTCGACGTGGTCATCGCCAGCGCGGGCATCAGCGCCGGCACGCTGACCGATCACGGCGAAGACTATGACGTGTTCAAGGCCATCGTGGACACCAATCTGTTGGCCACCGTTGCCACCTTTGAACCGTTCGTGGGCGCCATGCGCGCCGCCGGGTCCGGGCGGCTGGTCGGGATCGCCAGCGTGGCGGGGGTGCGTGGGCTGCCGGGGGCGGGCGCGTACAGCGCCTCCAAGTCGGCGGTGGTGACGTATTGCGAAAGCCTGCGCCTGGAACTGGCCGGCGACGGCATCCGCGTGGTGACCATTGCGCCCGGCTACATCAAGACCGCCATGACGGCCAAGAACCCGTATTCGATGCCCTTCCTGATGGAGGCGGACGCCTTTGCGCAACGCGCGCAGGCAGCCATTACGCGTGGCACGTCTTACACGGTGATTCCGTGGCAGATGGGCGTGGTGGCCAAGCTGATGCGCCTGTTGCCCAATGCCGTCTATGACAAGCTGGCGCGTGACGCGCCACGCAAGCCTCGCAAAGCGGGGTAGCTGGTTTCGCGACGGTTACGGGACGATTACGGCAGGTTTAGGGCACCACGTCGTCGCCGACCTCGTCGG
>NZ_JBLVOL010000033.1:18894-20379 GCF_053543755.1 Achromobacter semiaridum
GGGCCCGACGTCGCCCCAATCCAGTACTTCCCACTTGCGACCCTGTACCGCGACGCGGTTGATGCTGACGTTCAGCAACGCGGCGTCGCGCGCGCCATTCAGTGCCACACCGGACGCATGGCGCCAGATGATGTCCAGCACGCCACCGTGCGTGAACATCAGGATGCGTTCGCCATCATGGCGGCTGGCAATGTCGTCCACGGTGGAGATCACGCGGGATTGAAATTGCCCCAGCGACTCGCCCCCGTCCAGCGGACGCAGCGGGTCGCGGCTTTTCCAGGCGGCAGCGGCTTCGGGCGCCTGTACATCAATGTGTTCGTGGTCCAGCCCTTCCAGGACGCCAAAGCCCCGTTCACGGATACCGGGCTCGACCCGTACGCGCAGGCCCAGCTGTTCGCCTACGGGCAAGGCCGTGGCATGGGCGCGTTGCAGGTCGCTGCTGTAGATGGCGTGGATGGGCGTGTGGCGTGCGTCTTCGCGCAGGCGGGCGGCAAGCAGGCTGGCCTGATTGACGCCGAATTCGTTCAGGGGAATGTCTTTCCAGCCTTGCAGGCGGCGCTGGCGGTTCCAGTCGGTTTCGCCATGGCGGATGAACCAGATTTCAGTCATTACGTTTGTGATGCGCAACTAAGGCTTAAAGCTGGGCCGGCGCAAGGGCCGCGCGCGGCTTCCAGATGGTTTGGATGATGGAGCTTAACGCCACCAGCGCGGGTTCGCTGGCGCGTTCATAGGGCAGGATGAAGCCTAGCATGGCGTCGGCACGTGCCTGGCCCCACACCATGAAATCGTTTGAGGCGGCGCCTGCCAAGGCGGTTTCTTCGCGCAACAACGCGCAGCCTGCGCCGGCGCGCACCAGCGCTTCCAGGTTGGCCTGATCATCGTTCTGCATGACGACGCGGGGCGACAGGCCGTGGCGTTCAAACATGTCGCGCAGCAGCAGATGGGTGTGGCTGCCCGACGGGCCGTCCAGCCAGGGCAACTGCGCCACTTCGCGCCAACCGCCACGCTTAAGCACCGCGGCATGTTCGTGGGGCAGCGCGATGCGATAGCGCACGCTGCGCAGCGGCAGCCACAACACGCCACGCGGGGGATTGGCCGCGATGGTCAGCGCTGCCGGCAGCCGCCCGGTGCTGACCTGTTCGGCCAAGGTGGCGGTGGGCAGTGTCTGCGTCTTCAGTTCCACCAGCGGCAGGCGCTGCGTGACCGCCGAGGCCAGCTCGCCCAGGCGCAGGAAATCCGGTTTTTCGCTGGGCACGCCAAGCTCGACCACCCCATGCAGGCTGCCTTGCAACTGCCGGGCCTCGGACTTGAATTGCGCGCCCAGCACCAGCAGCGACTCTGCGGTGGGCAGCAGCACTTCGCCCGCCTTGGCCAGCGCCAGCCGGCCGCCACTGCGGTCGAACAGCGCCACGCCCAGGCTCTGTTCCAGCGCCTTGATCTGCGCGGTAACGGCGGGCTGGGTCAGGGACAGCGCTTCGGCCGCCT
>NZ_JBLVOL010000033.1:20404-38236 GCF_053543755.1 Achromobacter semiaridum
CGTGACGAAGGCGCGGATCTGATAGATTTCCATGGCCGCCAGTTTAGGCCGCCAACAGCCGCACCTGCGTGGGTTCCAGTCCGATGGATACCGGCGCGCCGATGGGAAACGGCGACAGCCCGGCCAGGTGCGACTGATCCGCCGTCAGGCGTTGTTCGCCGATCAGCACCTGATAGCGCGTGAATTCGCCCAGGAATTCGCTGCTTTCCACAATGCCGGGCAGCCACACATAGCGCGCGTCGCCCAGGCCGTCCGCCATTTCGATCTGTACGGTGTGGGGCCGGAAGCTGGCGGCCAGCCGGCTGGCGGCGGGGGCTTCCGCCGTCAGGGGCAGGTGCAGGTCGCCCACGCCGGGCACGGCCAGCACCACGCTGCCGCTGGTGCGTTCGCGCACATCGCCTTCCAGCACGTTCATCGTGCCGACGAAGTTGGCCACGAAGCGGTTCGTCGGATAGTCGAACAGCGTGCTGGGCGCGCCGATCTGCTGCACCACGCCGTGATCCAGCACCGCCATGCGGTCGGCCGTCGTCATGGCTTCTTCCTGGTCGTGCGTGACGAAGATGGTGGTGATGCCCAGGCGCCGTTGCAGGCTCAGCAGGTCTTGGCGCATCTGCACGCGCAGCTTCTTGTCCAGATTGGACAGCGGCTCGTCCAGCAGCAGCACCTGGGGTTCGATGACGATGGTGCGCGCCAGCGCCACGCGCTGCTGCTGGCCGCCCGACAGCTGGTTGGGCCGGCGCTTGCCATACTGAGACAGGCCCACCAGTTCCAGCGCGGCTTCGACCTTGGCGCGAATCTCGGCGCGTGGCAACTTGCGTTCGACCAGCCCGAAGGCCACGTTGTCCCACACCGTCATGTGCGGCCACAACGCATAGTTCTGGAACACCATGCCGATGTTGCGATCCCAGGGCGGGGTGCCGGTGATGTCTTTGCCGTCCACCAGCAGCTGGCCGGCGCTATGGCGATTAAAGCCCGCGATCAAGCGCAGCAGGGTCGACTTGCCGGAGCCGGACGGGCCCAGCAGCGCAAAGAACTCGCCCGGCTCGATGTGGATATTTACGTCTTTCAGCACTTCCGTCTTGCCATAGGACAGGCGGATGTTGCGGCACTCTACGCTGACCTTCTTCATGCGGATTCCCCTTCAGTGCGTGCCGGACGCTGGCGCGACTGCGCGCGCTCAACCAGCAGGTGCGATACATACGTGCCGATGGCCACCGCGGCCACCGCCAGCACGCCCAGCGCGGCGCCGGGCCCCCGGCCCGCCGCGCTTTGCATATACAGATAGATGCCGTAGCTCATGGGCGCCTGGCTGTCCTTGGTGACCAGCATGATGGTGGCCGACAATTCCACCGCCGCCGTCACGAAGCTGGTCACGAAGCCGGCCAGCATGCCGCCCGCCATCAGGGGCACGACAACGCGACGGATCGTGCTCATGCGGGTGGCGCCCAGCGATTGCGCGGCTTCTTCCAGCGACACGTTGATCTGCTGCAACGAGGCCACGCAAGAACGCAACGCATAGGGCAGGCGCCGGACCGAATACGCGATCATGATGATGATCCACGACGAGGTCAGCAGCGTGCCGGTGCCCGGCAGTTCGATGCCGCGAAACGTGCGCAGAAAGCCGATCGCCAGCACGATGCCCGGTATCGCCAGCGCGGCCGAGGCCATGAAGTCCAGCCACTGGCGGGCCGGCAGCCGCGTGCGCAGCATCAGGTAGGCGATGGCGGTACCAAGAATCACGTCCACGCCGGCTGCCAGCCCGCAATAGAGCAGGGTGTTGGCGATCATGCCCTGCGATTCCGAGAACACTGCCGAGTAATGCGCCAGCGTGTAGCCATCCGGCAGTGGGGCGAAGCTCCAGACGCTGGCCAGCGACAGCAGCAGCACGCCCATGTGCGGCGACAGCACCAGCAGCAACACCAGGATGATCCAGCCATAGGCCAACACGCTTTCCATCGGCCCCAGCTTGCGCTTCTGAATGGAGTTGCCGCCCTTTTGCAGGGTGGAATAATCGCGCCCCTTGAGCACGCGCGCCGACAACCACAACGCCAGGATCGAGAACGCGATCATGATGACGCTGATCACATAGCCCAGCGGATCTTCCAGCCCCACCTGCGTGATGCGCAGGTAGGCTTGTGGCGCCAGCATGTTCGTCGTGCCCAGCACCAGCGGCGTGCCCAGGTCGTCGAACACCTTGACGAACACCAGCGACGCGCCGGCCACGTAGCCGGGCAGGGCCAGCGGGAAAATCACGCGGCGGAACAGGCGAAACCCGCGCGAGCCCAGGTTGAACGCGGCTTCTTCCATGGCACCGTCGATATTGCGCAACGCCACCACCAGGTTCATCAGGATGAACGGAAAGTAGTGCAGGGCTTCAACGAAGATGACGCCGTTCAAGCCTTCCATGAACGGGATCGTGAACCCGAACCAATCGTTCAGCAGCAGGTTGACGCTGCCCGACCGTCCGAAGATCAGCTGCATCGCCACGGCGCCCACAAACGGCGGCATGATGAGCGGCAGCACGCCCAGCGTCTGGATGATCAGCGCACCGCGAAAATCAAAGCGCACCGTGAAGTACGCCAGCGGCACCGCGATCAGGGAGGCCAGCAGCGCCGACCAGCCCGCCACGTACAGGCTGTTGAAAAACGCTTCCTGCATCAGGGGCTGATTGAAGAAGGCACCAAAGTGGCCCATCGTGAAACTGCCGTCGGCGTTCACGAAGGCGCTGTAGAAGACCGTGCCCACGGGCACGGCAAGAAAAAGCAGCAGAAAGCCGAATACCAGCAGCGCCGTCAAAACGGGGCCGGCGGGCAGGCGTGAGTGGCCCGAAGAATTCATCGAGATTCCCGAAATCGTTGCCAGGGGACGGCGCACCGGACGCGTGCCCGGTGCGGTTCGCTAAGGCGGTTCGCCAGTTGCTGTTCGCTAGAGGCGGCTTACAGCGCGCCCGCCTGCCTGGCCAGCTTCACGGCTTCTTCGTAGTTGGCCTTGGACTTGCCGTTCCACTCGCCTTCCAGCTGGGTGATCTGCTGGTTGACCGTGGCGTCTTTCTTGTTGCCCGCGAAGATGGCCAGGAAGGCTGGGTCGGCGGCCTTCTTGCCATCGACCAGCGGCGCCCAGGCAAGCTTGCGCGCTTGTGCCAGCAGCTCGGCCGCCTTGCCGGTCTTGGCCTTGTCGCCCAGTTTGGCTTCGGCGTCGTAGATGGCCTTGGTGGCCGCCTGCAATTCCTTCAGGCGGAAAGTGACGGTTTGGTCATACAGCGATTGCACGACGTAATAACGCGTCTGTGACAGGTCGGCGTTGAATTGCACCTTGCTGCGCTTGGCGATGTCGGCCGGGTCCGGATAGCCGGGTGGGATCTTGCCGGCAAGCGCGGAGTAAGGCAGCACCGGAAGACGCGAAATCTTCGGTTCCAACAGCAGCTCCTGGCCGGCCTGGCTTAACGTGAAGGCGATGAATTTCTTGCCTTCCTCGGTGTTCTTCGCGCCCTCGATCAAGGCGATGTTCGCGGGCACAATCGCGGTCTCGGACGGATAGACGAATTCCACGGGGAACTTGGAATACTTGCTGGACAGGCCAAAGAAGTCGATGACCGGGCCGGCGCCGAACTGGCCGTTGTTCACGCCGTCTGGCACGCCGAATGACCGTTCTGTCACCGCGCTGCTGTTGCCGGACATGCGCAGCAAGGTGTTCCAGCCGTCATCCCAGCCTTCGCCTTGCAGAATGGTCTCCACGGTCAAATGCATGGTGCCCGAGCGCGACGGCGACGTGATGCCCACGTGGCCAAACCACTTGGGCGACAGCAGATCCTTCCATTCCACCGGCGCGGGAATCTTGTGCGCCGCGATATAACGCGTGTTGTAGACAATGCCGTAGCCGGCCAGGGCCTGGCCCAGGTACATGCCGGACGGATCGTTGATAGGGTAGTTGCCGATCTTGTCCGGCACGTCTTTGTTTGCCACGTCGGACGACTTGGCCAGCAGCTTGTCGCGGCCCAGCACTTCGAAGGCGTCGGGCGCGCTGGCCCAGAACACTTCGGGGCGTTGGCCGGCGGGCGTTTCACGCACATAGGCAATGCCCGACACGGTGTTCTTATTCAGGATTTCCAGCGTGATGCCGGGGTTGGCCTTTTCAAACGCGCTCTTGTAAGCCTGCGTCAGGTCCTTTGGGAACGACGTGATCACCGTGACGGTGCCGGCCAGGGCGGGTGCCGAGCAGACGGCCAGCAGGGCGCCTGCAAGGGCGGTGCGCATTGCATGCATGGTTTGTCTCCGTAGTTTTAATTTGTCTGGAGACAGTAATGTCTGGTCTGCAACGCGTCCAATCAGAAATTTTGATGCGGCTCATCAGCGCGGGGCCGTGATGGTGGCGCCCCCGCTGGTGACGCGCTGCGGTCAAGCCGTGGTGGACACGGCGGCGCCCGCTGAGCCCGCTTCGGCTCTGGCCATGGCCGCCTTGGCCTGCAGGACCAGCACCTTCTGGATCTGCCCTTGGATCTGCATGGCCTGGCCGTTCAGCGCTTGAAGCTGCTGTGCCTTCATCTCGTCCGACATGCCGCTGGCCTGCACCTTGGCGATCTGATCCATGATGCGCTTGAGCTGCTTTTGCAGTTCTTTGATCTGACGCGTGAATTCGTCATCGTTACCGGCGTCTTCCGAGGCCTTGGTGCCCCCTACACGCAGCGCCCCAGCGTTGTTGACGCGGATCGTGCCGTCGGGGCTGACCGTTGTCGCCTCCCCGCCTGCGGGATCCGTCGCTTCCTTGTTGGCTTGAATCTTCTGGGCCCACAGGTCGGCCATACTGCCGATCCGGGATGTGCCGCCGATGGAATTGATAGCCATGATGTCTCCAGGTACTTGGTGGGGATTGCGGGGCGTTCATCTGATGAACGGCATGTTGGGGTCCAACTTAAACATTGCCGCCTTTTCGCGGCCCCCTTTACACTGGCGCCCGCTTACCCCGACACCTTATTTGGGATATCCATGTCCAATTCCTATTTCCCGCGTTGGCGCCTGGCGGACGACGCCGAACCCGGCGTCATCATTGCGCCCGATGAACGGCTGTCCTGGCCCAAAAACGTCGCCATGGGCGCGCAGCACGTTGTGGCCATGTTCGGCTCGACGGTGCTGGCGCCGTTGCTGATGGGCTTTGATCCCAACGTCGCGATCCTGATGTCCGGCATCGGCACGCTGATCTTCTTCCTGTTCGTCGGCGGCCGGGTGCCCAGCTATCTGGGGTCCAGCTTCGCTTTCATCGGGGGCGTAATCGCGGTCACCGGCTATGCGGGCGGGGGCGCCAACGCCAACATCGGCGTGGCGCTGGGCGCGATCATCGCGTGTGGCCTGGCGTATACGCTGATCGGGGTGATCGTGTGGATCGTCAATGCACGCTCGGGCAGCGGTGCCAACTGGATCGACGCCTTGATGCCGCCTGTTGTCACGGGCGCGGTGGTGGCGGTAATCGGCTTGAACCTGGCGCCCATCGCGGCTAAGGGCGCCATGGGCGCGTCGGGTTTTGACACGTTCATGGCGCTGGTGACCATTGTTTGCGTCGGCGGCATCGCCGTCTACACCAAGGGCATGGTGCAGCGCCTGTTGATCCTGGTTGGCCTGATCCTGGCGTGCGTGGTGTACGCCGTGCTGGCCAACGGCATGGGGCTGGGCAAGCCGATCGACTTTTCGGGCGTGGCCGCCGCCGCGTGGATCGGCCTGCCGCATTTTGCAGCCCCGGTCTTCAAAGCCGAGGCCATGGGGCTGATCGTGCCGGTCGCGATTATCCTGGTCGCCGAAAACCTGGGCCACGTGAAGGCCGTCAGCGCCATGACGGGCCAGGACCTGGACCGCTATCTGGGCCGCGCCTTCGTGGGCGACGGGGTGGCAACCATGGTGTCGGGCGCGGTGGGCGGCACGGGCGTCACGACCTATGCCGAGAACATCGGCGTCATGGCAGTCACCCGCATCTACTCCACGCTGGTTTTCGTCGTGGCCGCGCTGATCGCCGTCGTGCTGGGGTTTTCGCCCAAGTTCGGCGCACTGATCCAGACCATTCCCGGGCCCGTGCTGGGCGGCATGTCGGTGGTGGTGTTCGGCCTGATCGCGATCGCAGGCGCGCGGATCTGGGTCGTCAACCAAGTGGATTTCAGCGACAACCGCAATCTGATCGTGGCCGCCGTCACCTTGGTGCTGGGCGCCGGCGACTTCACCATCAAGATCGGCGACTTCATGCTGGGCGGAATCGGTACCGCCACGTTCGGCGCGATCATCCTGTATGCGCTGCTGCGCCGTCGTAAGCCGGGGCCGATTGTCTAGGCAGTTGCAGGCGGGCGCGATCTCCGGGCAGGTCGCGTCGCCTTGAGGGATTTTTGACAAAATAGCCGTTTTTGGCGGGTTACAGCCCCGAAATGCGTGCAAAAGCACGTTTTCCGGGGTCGCTTGCAATTCCGGTGGAGTTTGCCCACAATATGACTTTGATTGCCCCGGTTCCGACCCGAGCCGGGGTTTTGTTTTGGTCGTCCGCGCCGCTAGCTTCGTGTCAAATCTTGCACCGACAGCAGGTGCGCGTCAGGGTAACGACCTTCACCGAGAACGCTCCGTCGGGGCGTTTTTCTACTTTTTGTTTGGGAAACGACATGTCTGCCATTCCTTTGACCGTGCGCGGGGCCGAGCGCTTGCAAGAAGAGCTCCAGCGGCTGAAAACCGTGGAACGTCCTGCCGTTATCAACGCCATCGCCGAAGCGCGAGCGCAGGGCGATCTGTCGGAAAACGCCGAATATGACGCTGCTCGCGAGCGCCAAGGCTTTATCGAAGGCCGGATTGCCGAACTTGAAGGCACGCTTTCCAACGCCCACCTGATCGATCCGACTTCGCTGGATGCCGAAGGCCGTGCCGTTTTCGGCGCTACCGTGGATATCGAAGACCTGGATTCGGGTGACCGCGTGACGTACCAGATCGTCGGTGACGTCGAAGCCGATATCAAGGCCAATCTGATTTCCGTATCCAGCCCGGTGGCGCGCGCGCTGATCGGCAAGAGCGAAGGCGACGTGGTCGAGGTCAAGGCCCCGGCTGGCGTTCGCGAATACGAAGTATTGGGCGTGCGTTACATCTAACGCGTTCGCCTTGGCGGTACACTGTCAAAACGCCATAGCTTGAAGCCTGCGTTAGGCGGGCTGCCCGCGGTACCTGCGCGGATCGCTATGGTGGACCGGGCGCGTAAAGCGCCCGTTTTTGTGCCCGGCCTTATCTTTTTGCCGTCTTGCGGCTGGTGCCGCTGCGTGCTCCGGCCCGCAGGCTCAGCGCACTGCCGGCGCGGCGGGGAATGCCGTGGCCGCTGGCGGTAGCCCGCTTGTTGCTGGGGCGCATGGGCTTGCCGTTCTTGTTCAGCTGGTCTTGCGGCACGAAGCGCGCCTTGGCCGCCTTGGGCTCTTCGGACTCGCTACGGCGCGGACGCTTGGCCAGGCTCTTGCCTTCGGCGGCCAGCTTCTTCGGCGTGTAGGGTTCGGAAGCGCGGCGCTTGGCAGGAGCCACGGGCTCCATCGCGGCCAGCGCGGCGGGCTTGACGTTGCCGGCCAGGGGACGGAACAGAATCAGGGTCTTGCCCAGGTGGTGCACCGGGGCGCAAGACAGGGTGTCGCAGATCGTCGACAACATGGTCTCGCGGGCCTCGCGGTCATCGCCGCCGGCGCGTACCTTGATGAGGCCATGAGACGCCAGTGCCAGGTCGATTTCCTTGAGCACGGCTTCGGTCAGGCCATTGTCGCCAATCAGGACGACGGGGCGCAGAGGGTGAGCGGCGGAGCGAAGGTCGCTGCGCTCACGAGAGGTAAGTTCTAATATAGGCATGCGTGGAATTGTACGGTAATGGCCAAGAATAAATTCTCTAAAGACTGGATTCACCAGCACATCAACGATCCCTATGTGAAGCTGGCGCAACAGAAGGGCTATCGCGCCCGCGCCGCCTTCAAGCTGATCGAGATCCTGGATACCGAAAAACTGATGCGCCGGGGCGACCTGGTCATTGATCTGGGCTCGGCGCCGGGCAGTTGGTCCCAAGTCGCGCGCGAGCGCCTGGCCGGGCCGGGCGGCGTTGTGGACGGACGTATTATTGCGCTGGATCTGCTTCCCATGGAGCCGGTGGCCGGGGTGGAATTCATCCAGGGCGACTTCCGCGACGATGACGTTCTGAAACAATTGGAAGACATGGTCGGATCTCGCGCCGTAGACCTTGTAATCTCGGACATGGCCCCCAACTTGTCAGGCGTGGGTAGTGCCGACTCCGCACGCATTCAGCATGTATGCGAGCTGGCGATGGAATTTTCCCGCGCTCATCTCAAGCCCAATGGGGCGCTGATCGTCAAGGCCTTCCACGGCAGCGGCTTTTCGCAGATCGTGCAGTCCTTCAAGCAGCACTTCAAGCGTGTGGTCGAGCGCAAGCCGAAGGCGTCCCGGGATAAATCCTCGGAAACCTTTCTGGTTGCCCGCGATCTGAAGTAACCCGGGCCAGGGCATGCTGCCCCGGAACCCCAAAGAACTTACCTGCTTGCCGAGACAACGACCACCATAACGACAAATCAGACGTAACTACACGGACCCCAGGGATCCCAGGACGCAATCGGGTCCAACAGGGTAGAATGGGCTATTGACATACTTGTGACTGTGCCATATGCGGGTGCGCGGTTGCCGGTCGGAATCGAAAGCAGGAGATCGACCTTGAATAATTCATTTTCGAAAGTCGCTGTCTGGATGGTGATAGCCCTGGTGCTGTTCACCGTCTTCAAACAGTTCGACGGACGCGCTCAGACCCAGGACGGCGTGACTTACACGCAGTTCATGGACGACGCCAAGGCGGGACGTATCCGCAAGGTCGACGTTCAGGGCGACGTGCTGTACGTCACCCCGGACGCGGGCCGCGCCTACACGCTGACTTCGCCCGGCGACCTCTGGATGGTCTCCGATCTGCTGAAGTACGGCGTCCAGGTGTCTGGCAAGCCGCGTGAAGAGCAATCGCTCCTGATGAGCATCTTCGTGTCCTGGTTCCCCATGCTGCTGTTGATCGGCGTATGGGTTTTCTTCATGCGACAGATGCAGGGCGGCGGTAAGGGCGGGGCATTCAGCTTCGGCAAATCGCGCGCCCGCATGCTCGACGAAAACACCAATCAAATCACCTTTGCCGACGTTGCCGGCTGCGACGAAGCCAAGGAAGACGTCCAGGAATTGGTCGACTTCCTGCGCGACCCCAGCAAGTTCCAGAAGCTGGGCGGCCGCATTCCCCGTGGCGTGCTGATGGTGGGCTCGCCGGGTACCGGCAAGACGCTGCTGGCCAAGGCCATCGCCGGCGAAGCCAAGGTGCCGTTCTTCAGCATCTCGGGTTCGGACTTCGTTGAAATGTTCGTCGGCGTGGGCGCGGCCCGTGTTCGCGACATGTTCGAAAACGCCAAGAAGCACGCGCCTTGCATCATCTTCATCGACGAAATCGATGCAGTGGGTCGTCAGCGTGGCGCCGGCCTGGGTGGCGGCAACGACGAACGCGAGCAGACCCTGAACCAGATGCTGGTTGAAATGGACGGCTTTGAATCCGGCCAGGGCGTCATCGTGATCGCCGCAACCAACCGCCCCGACGTGCTGGATCCGGCGCTGCTGCGTCCGGGCCGTTTCGACCGTCAAGTCGTGGTGCCGCTGCCCGATATCCGTGGCCGCGAGCAGATTCTGAAAGTCCACATGCGCAAGGTTCCGCTGTCGCCTAACGTCGACGCGACCATCCTGGCGCGCGGCTGCCCCGGTTTCTCGGGCGCCGACCTGGCCAACCTGGTGAACGAAGCCGCGCTGTTCGCCGCTCGCCGTAATGGCCGCACGGTGGATATGTCCGACTTCGAAAAGGCCAAGGACAAGATCATCATGGGCGCCGAACGTCGCTCGATCGTCATGCCTGAAGAGGAACGCAAGAACACCGCGTACCACGAGTCCGGCCACGCGATCGTTGCCCGCTTGCTGCCCAAGACCGACCCGGTTCACAAGGTCACCATCATTCCGCGCGGCCGTGCGCTGGGCGTGACGATGCAGTTGCCCGAAACCGACCGCTACAGCATGGACAAGGGCCGCTTGCTGTCCACCATCGCCGTGCTGTTTGGTGGCCGTATCGCCGAAGAGCTGTTCATGGACCAGATGACGACGGGCGCCTCGAACGACTTCGAACGCGCCACCGCCATCGCCCGCGACATCGTCACCCGCTACGGCATGACGGACGAGCTGGGCCCGATGGTCTATGCCGAGAACGAAGGCGAAGTGTTCCTGGGCCGCAGCGTTACGAAGACGACCCACATGTCCGAAGCCACCATGCAAAAGGTGGACACCGAGATCCGCCGCATCATCGACGAGCAATACCAAGTCGCGCGCAAGATCCTGGAAGACAATCGCGACAAGGTCGAAGTCATGACGGCCGCGCTGCTCGAATGGGAAACCATCGACGCCGACCAGATCAACGACATCATCGAGGGCCGTCCTCCGCGTCCCCCGAAAACGCCGCAAGGTCCGTCCGATTCGACGGACACGCCGCCCAGCACCGGGCTGGCGGCTGGCGGCAGCACGGCTGCAGCAGTCTGAGGTTTTTTGTCCTGAGTTATGGCAAATAACTTCCTTTGCGGGCGCTTCGAGTTTGATCTCGAGCGCCCGCTTGTCATGGGCATCGTCAATGTCACGCCGGATTCATTTTCGGACGGTGGCCAGCACGACGATACGGATTCCGCGGTGGCGCACGCGCGCCAGTTGATCGAAGAGGGCGCTCAGATTCTTGATCTGGGCGGTGAATCGACGCGACCGGGTGCGGATCCGGTGTCGGTTACAGACGAACTGAATCGGCTGTTGCCCGTGATCGAGGCGCTACGCGATTGCGGTGTGCCGCTGTCCATCGACACCTTCAAGCCCGAAGTCATGCGCGCCACGCTGGATGCGGGCGCCGACATGATCAACGACATCTATGGCTTCAGGCAGGCCGGCGCCATCGAGGCGGTGGCGCAATCGCGCTGCGGGCTGTGCGTGATGCACATGAAGGGCGAGCCTCGCACCATGCAGGCCGCGCCCCCCGAATACACCGACCTGATCGGTGAAATCGGACTTTTCCTGGGCTCGCGCGCGCAGAAGCTGCGTGCCGCCTGGGTTGATCCCCGCCGTATCGTGCTGGACCCGGGTTTCGGTTTCGGCAAGACGGCAGACCAAAATTTCCAGTTGCTGCGTCGGCTGTCCAGCTTGCGCAGCGGTGGCTATCCATTGCTGATCGGCCTGTCGCGTAAAAACATGATCGGGCAGGCCACCGGCCGACCGATCGGCGACCGGCTGTCCGGCAGCATCGCCGCAGCGCTTGCCTGCGTGTCGCGGGGCGCCTCCATCGTGCGTGTGCACGATGTTGCCGCCACCGTTGACGCCCTTAAGGTATGGCATGCGGCTGAACAAGGAGCAATCAGTTCATGAGTCAACGCAAGTATTTCGGCACCGATGGGGTGCGCGGTGAAGTGGGCGGCCCGGTCATCAATGCCGAGTTCGCGCTACGCCTGGGTTATGCGGCCGGCCGCGTGCTGGCGCGCGAACATGCCGTGCGCGGCGGCAGCCGCCCGCAAGTGGTCATTGGCAAGGACACGCGCATTTCCGGCTACATGCTGGAATCCGCGCTGGAAGCCGGTTTGTCGGCCGCGGGCATCGACGTGCTGCTGGCCGGCCCGATCCCGACTCCGGCCGTCGCTTACCTGACCCGCGCGCTGCGCCTGGTGGCCGGCATCGTAATCAGTGCTTCCCACAATCCGTACCAGGACAACGGCATCAAGTTCTTCTCGGCGCAGGGCATGAAGCTGCCGGATGACATCGAAGCCGCCATCGAAGCCGCGCTGGACGAGCCGCTGGGTTGCGTCAGTTCTGAAGGCCTGGGCCGCGCCCGCCGCATGTCGGACTCGCAAGGCCGCTACATTGAATTCTGCAAGAGCACGTTCCCCAACGATCTGGACCTGAACGGGATGAAGATCGTGGTGGACGCCGCCCATGGCGCCGCCTACAACATCGCCCCCCATGTGTTCCGCGAACTGGGCGCCGAGGTGCATGCCATCGGCGTGCATCCGGACGGCTTCAACATCAACAAGGGCGTGGGCGCGTTGCACCCCGAGTCCCTGGCCAAGGAAGTGCAGGCGCGTGGCGCGCATCTGGGCGTAGCCCTGGACGGCGACGCCGACCGGCTGCAAGTGGTCGATGGCGAAGGCCGCATCTATAACGGTGACGAACTGCTTTACGCCATCGTTCGCGAACGCATGCAGCGCGGCAAGGTAGATGGCGTGGTCGGCACGCTGATGACCAACTTTGGTTTCGAACGCGAAATGCAGCGCCTGGGTGTCGGCTTCGAACGCGCCAACGTGGGCGACCGCTACGTGCTGGAACAGATGCAGGCGCGCGGCTGGCAATACGGCGGCGAAAGCTCCGGCCACCTGCTGTGCCTGGATTGCCACTCCACCGGCGACGGCATCATTGCCGCCTTGCAGGTGCTGACCGCATTGCGTCGCGGCAATACGACGATGGCCGAGTGGGTGCGCGACCTGCGCATGTACCCGCAGAAGATGATCAACGTGCCGTTGACCCCAGGCCAGGACTGGAAAACGCATCCCGGCCTGACCGCCGCCCGCGCCGCCGTTGAAGCCGAACTGAACGGTCGTGGTCGCATCCTGATCCGCGCATCGGGCACTGAACCGAAGCTTCGCCTGATGGTCGAAGCTGAAGATGAATCCCTTGCCGTTTCCTCCGCAGAGAAGCTCGCCGCCAGCTTGGCGTAAGCCCGGCCCAGCCGCTTTAGAAAAAGCCACCCACCGAGTTTCGGTGGGTGGCTTTTGTGCATTGATGCTTGGTAGTGAATTGTAAAGTTTTGTCGAGATTCGCCCAAAGTCGACCTATCTCCCCCGAACTAAACTTCATAGTCACGTAACATATTGGTCAAGTCTTTGACATACAGGGCGTCCAAACTGACCGGACTCTCTAGGAGCTACGCGCAATGCTGGAATTAGCACGCACCACCCCAAGCCGTAATCCCGCCGAACCCTGGAAGGGCAACGCCCCGAAAGTGCTGGCGGTGGGCCTGGCGCGCACGGCTGAAGAAATCGAGCAGATCCAACGTCTGCGCTACGACGTCTTCACCGAGGACATGGGCGCGGTGTTTCCCGACGCGCATGACGGCATCGAGCATGACCGCTTCGACCCCTTTTGCGAACACCTGATGGTGCGCGAAATGGATACGGGCCGCGTCGTCGGCACGTATCGCATCCTGACACCGGAAAAGGCCCGTGAAGCGGGCGGATATTACGCGCAGTCAGAGTTCGATCTTTCCGGGCTGGGTCCGATTCGAGACCAGCTCGTTGAAGTCGGCCGATCGTGTACCCATTCCGACTACCGCAACGGCGCCGTGATCATGCTGTTGTGGTCTGGCCTGACGGAATACCTGCGGCGCGGTGGCTACGAATACGTACTGGGCTGCGCCAGCGTCAGCCTGCGCGATGACGGCGTCACCGCCGCCGAAGTGTGGCGCACGATCATGCCGCAGCTGCCCCAGGGCGGCGAGCCCCACGTGACCCCGCTGCACCGCTACCCGGTGGAAAAGCTGAACAGCACGCTGCCGGCCCGCGTGCCGCCGCTGATCAAGGGGTATCTGAAGCTGGGCGCCAAGGTCTGTGGCGAACCCGCCTGGGACCCGGACTTCAACGCCGCCGACTTCCCGGTGCTGCTGAAAATGGAACGCATGGACGAGCGCTATCGCCGCCATTTCGGGCTGGACCAGCCCGCGGCCCTGAACGGCCAGCGCTGATCACCATGCGCCGCCTGTTCCGCCGAATGAAAATCAGATTGATACGGCGGGCCACGCGGCCTTTGCGGCTTGAGCTCAAGCAGCTGCGCCGTCAGACCGATCTGTCTTTCTTTTAAAAAAGGGCAATGGCGCTGACGCCATTGCCCTTTTTTCGCCAACGCGCCGGAATCCTCGCAGTCAGAATTCCAGCACTTCGAACGAGAACCCCACCTTGTTCCATTCGGCTTCTTCCGCGCGCAGCGTGAAGTCGCTTAAGGGGTGTTGCGCCAGCCATTCGCGGTTGACCCGCACGACGATAGAGTTCTCGCGCACCGAGGCGGTCAGCGGAAGCGGTTCAATTTCGCCACGACGGCGGAATAGCAATACCGCCAGGCGCAGGCTCAGGATGGCCTTCCATTGGGGCCGCGTGCGGATCAGCGGCTCCAGCTTGGTCAACTTGCCTTGATGGCCCAGCGCCAGCAGCGCCAGCAACTGCTGATCGGCGCGCGAGAAGCCCGGCATGTCGGCGTTTTCAAGCACGTACGCGGTGTGCTTGTGATACGCATTGTGCGCGATCGACAGACCCACTTCGTGCAGGTCCGCCGCCCAGCCCAGCGCGGGCCGAAGCTCGGCGCGTTCTTGGCCTTCGGGGAACATGGCGTCGAACAGCGTTAGCGCCGCGTGGCGCACGCGCCGCGCCTGGTTGACGTCGACGTGATAGCGCTTCATGAACTGGCGCACCGATTCGTCGCGCTTGTCGTGCTCGTCGTCGCGGCCCAGCAGGTCATACAGCACGCCCAGGCGCAACGCGCCGTCGCCCGTGTGCATGACGTCGATGCCCAGCTCGTCGAACAGGGCGGTCATGATGGCCAGCCCGCCGGGCAGCACATCGGAACGCTCGATCTTGATGCCCGGCAGCTCGGACGGAATGACGCGGCCCGAACGCACGATGCGGTCTTTCAGCTTGGCCAGCCCCGCGCGCGTGATGCCGCGATCGGAAAAGCGGCTTTCGGTCAGGATGGCGAATAGCGCCTTGGCGGTGCCGGACGAGCCATAGGCTTCTTTCCAGCCCATCTTGCGGTACTGCTTGGCGATGACTTCGATTTCGCGCCGCGCCGCCAGCTCGGCCTGTTTCATCTGGTGCGCGTCGACCACGCCATCCGAGAAAAACTGGCGGCTGTAGCTGACGCAGCCCATGTACAACGACGACATCAGGGCGGGCTCGTGACCCTTGCCGATGATGACTTCGGTGGACCCGCCGCCAATATCGATGACCAGGCGTTTGTTGGGCGATGGGGGCAGGGTGTGGACCACGCCCGAGAAGATCAGGCGGGCTTCTTCGCGGCCGGCGATGACTTCAATGGGAAAGCCCAGCGCGGCTTCCGCGCGCGGCAGGAAGTCCCGCGTGTTGCGCGCGACGCGAAAGGTATTGGTGGCGACCGCGCGCACCCGGTTGGGGTGAAAACTGCGTAGTCGGTCGCCAAAACGCTCCAGCACGGCGATGGCGCGCTCGATGGCGTCGTCGCCCAAGCGTTTCTCGGCGTCCAGGCCGGCGGCAAGCCGGACGGTTTCCTTGAGACGATCGATCTGGTAGATCTGGGGCGTACCGTCCTGTTGAACGATGCGTCCGATGGAGAGGCGAAAGCTGTTGGACCCGAGGTCCACCGCGGCCAGAAGTTGATCCATGCGGCTCGTAATATAGGCTTTGAGGTGGCCTGATTATAGAGACCCCATGTGACAGTGCCTTCAGATGCGGGTTTTCGCTTATGGATCATAGGCTTGGCTGAATAATCCGGTTGCGCCATATGTCCCGATTTTGACGTACGCTACGGTTTTGCATGTGTGTCATAGAACCGTCACTCTTTTGCAGTAAAACTCCACGCTCTGTCCCAAACGTATGGAATCCGGTATGCCCACACGCCCGCCCGGCGAGCCCTTGCTCATGAATCGTGAGTTGTCGCTGCTCAAATTCAACGAACGCGTGCTGGCGATGGCGGAAGATCCGAAGACGCCGCTGCTGGAGCGGCTGCGGTACGTGTGTATCGTCAGCTCGAACCTGGACGAGTTCTTTGAAATCCGGATTTCCAGCCTGAAAGAGCAACAGCGCCAGTCGCCGAACCTGGTCGGCCCCGACGGCATGACGCCCGATCAGGCGTTTGAAAACGTCCAGCAGGCCGTCCACGCGCTGGTGGCGCGGCAATACAACCTGCTTAATGACGACATCCTGCCCGCCATGCAGTCCGAGGGCATCACCCTGCATCACGCGTCCGAATGGAATGCCGAGCAGCAGCAATGGGCGCGCGACGTCTTCAACCGCGACGTGATGCCGCTGCTGACGCCCATCGGGCTGGACCCGGCGCATCCGTTTCCTCGCGTCTACAACAAAAGCCTGAATTTCATTGTGTCGCTGGCCGGCGCCGACGCCTTCGGGCGTCAGGCGTCGATTGCCGTGGTGCAGGCGCCGCGCGCGCTGCCGCGCCTGATCAAGATGCCGCCCGAGCTCTCCGGCCACCCCGAAGGCTTCATCTTGCTGACGTCGCTGCTGCGCGCGTTCGTCGGCGAGCTATTTCCGGGCCTGGAAATGCTGGGTTGCTACCAATGGCGCGTCACCCGCAACAGCGACCTGTTCGTTGACGAGGAAGAAGTCACCAACCTGCGCCACGCCCTGCAAGGCGAGCTGTCGCAACGCAATTTCGGCGCCGCCGTGCGTCTGGAAATCGACAAGCTGACGCCGGTGGAACTGGAGACCTTTCTTCAGCGCGAATTCTCGCTGAAGGCTGAAGACACCTACCGCGTGCCCGGACCGGTGAACCTGTCGCGGCTGATGCAGCTGTGCAATTCCGACCTGCGCCCAGACCTGCTGTTCCCGGAATACCGCGCGCCCGTGCCCGCGCCTTTTGACAAGGTGGGCGACAAACCTCAAGACCTGTTCGATGCCGTGGCCCAGCAGGACCGCCTGCTGCACCACCCGTACCAGTCGTTTCAGCCCGTCATTGATTTCCTGACGGCGGCGGCGCTGGACCCCGACGTCATGGCCATCAAGCAGACCATCTACCGTACCGGCGAGGACTCCGAGCTGATGAAGATCCTGCTGGCGGCGGCGCGCGCCGGCAAGGAAGTGACGGTGGTGGTGGAACTGATGGCGCGCTTTGACGAGCAGACCAACATCAACTGGGCATCCAAACTGGAAGAGGTGGGGGCGCACGTGGTCTATGGCGTCGTGGCCCACAAGACGCACGCCAAGATGGCCGTGGTGCTGCGCCGCGAAAAGGGCCGTTTGCGCCGGTATGCGCACCTGGGCACCGGCAACTACCACCCACGCACCGCGCGGCTTTACACCGACTTTGGCCTGCTGACGGCCGATCCGAAATTGTGCGAGGACATGGACAAGGTGTTCGCGCAGCTGACGGGGCTGGGTGCGCGGCGGTCGCTGAAGGCATTGATGCAATCGCCGTTCACCATGCACGACGGGATGGTGGCGCTGATACGCGCCGAGGCCCGCGCGGCCAAGGCGTGCAAGCGCGCCCGCATCATGGCCAAGATGAATTCTCTGCTGGAAGAGCAGATCATCGAAGAACTGTACAAGGCCAGCCAGGCCGGCGTGAAAATCGATTTGATCGTGCGCGGCGTCTGCGCGTTGCGGGCCGGCGTGCCGGGGCTGTCGGAAAATATCCGCGTGCGGTCCATCGTGGGACGCTTCCTGGAGCATTCCCGCGTTTTCTATTTCTACGCCGAGGGCGAAGAAACGGTGTACCTGTCGTCAGCTGACTGGATGGACCGCAACTTTTTCCGCCGCGTGGAAATCGCGTTCCCGATCTACGACAAGGTGCTGAAGAAACGCGTTATCGACGAAGCGTTTACCTATGCGCTGCGCGATAACCAACTGGCATGGCAGCAGCGCCCTGATGGGGATTACACCCGGGTGAAAAGCCGACGCGAGCCCTTCAACCTGCACCAATACCTGATCGAAAAACTGGGCGTATAACGCCCGTCGCGCAGGCAGGGGGGGCGTCCCCCAAAAAATTGCGGGCG
>NZ_JBLVOL010000033.1:38302-41599 GCF_053543755.1 Achromobacter semiaridum
GCGGCCGCGGTGTTTTCGAGGGGGGCGCAAAGGGCTGGATGAAGCGTATGTGACTGTCACTATCTTGTCACGTTGGGCCCCTAAGATGCGAGGGTCGCTGAAAGACAGGCACTAGAAAAAGCCTGACTAGACTCCTTTAACGAGCACAGAAGGAACCCTGATGTTCAAACGTGTCTTCAAACAAGTTTCCGTGGGCGTTGCGCTGAGCGCCGCCGTTTTTGCCGTCCAGGCCGCCGATGTGACCGGCGCCGGCGCATCGTTCCCGTACCCGATCTACGCCAAGTGGGCGTCGGACTACAAGGCAGCCACCAACAACGCGATCAACTACCAGTCGATCGGTTCGGGCGGCGGCCAACAGCAGATCATCGCCAAGACCGTCGATTTCGGCGCCTCGGACGATCCCATGAAGGCGGCTGACCTGGAAAAGAACGGCCTGCTGCAATTCCCGGCCGTGATCGGCGGCACCGTGGCCGTCGTGAACATCGACGGCGTGGAACCGGGCAAGCTGAAGCTGTCGGGCACCGTGCTGGCCGACATCTTCCTGGGCAAGATCAAGAAGTGGGACGACAACGCCATCAAGGCGCTGAACCCGGACGTCAAGCTGCCGTCGGCCGACATCATCGTCGTGCACCGTTCGGACGGCTCGGGCACCACCTTCGGCTGGACCAACTACCTGTCCAAGGTGTCGGCTGACTGGAAGTCGCAAGTCGGTGAAGGCAAGGCCGTCAAGTGGCCCACCGGCCAGGGCGGCAAGGGCAACGAAGGCGTCGCCGCCTACGTCGGCCAGCTGAAGAACTCGATCGGCTATGTGGAATACGCCTACGCCAAGCAAAACAAGCTGGCCTGGACGCAACTGCAGAACAAGGACGGCAAGTTCGTCCAGCCCGAGCAAAAGGCGTTCGCCGCCGCGGCCGCCAATGCCGACTGGAAGAGCGCGCCGGGCATGGGCGTGGTCCTGACCGACGAGCCGGGTGCCGATTCGTGGCCCGTCACCGCCGCCACGTTCATCCTGGTGCACAAGTCGCAAGCCAAGCCGGCGCAAGGCAAGGCCGTACTGGAGTTCTTTGACTGGGCGTTCAAGAACGGCGCCAAGTCGGCCGAAGCCATGGACTACGTGCCGCTGCCGGAAGCCGTGACCAAGGAAATCCGCGCCGCCTGGGGCGAAGTCAAGTCCGCCGACGGCACCCCCGTCTGGAAGTAAGCCGGGGACAGCGCGCAAGGTTGGCGTCTGTCATGCCTTGGGTACGGCCTGACGCCTTTCTGCCACGCGCTTGACCCGACACAGCGACCGCCCTGGAAATCTTGGCCACCAAGAGACCCGGGGCGGCTCGCCCCAGCAGTTCCCGTTTCCACCCAGGTCATCTAAGGAAAGTCCATCCATGAGCGCGGTAATGGATAATAGTGTGCCGCTTTCGCCCAGCGTGGCGGACTCCGTGACTACCGGCACGCCTTCGCCTATGAAGCAAAATAAAAACGCGCTGATGGATGCGCTGTTCAAGAATCTGACCCGCCTGTTCGCCTTCCTGGTGTTCATCCTGCTGGCGGCGATTCTGGTATCCCTGATCTACGGCAGCCGCGAATCGCTGGCCAAATACGGCCTGTCGTTCCTGTGGCTTAACGACTGGGACCCCGTCAACCAGAACTACGGCGCCGTGGTGCCCATCATCGGCACCTTGCTGACGTCGGCCATCGCCTTGATCATCGCCGTGCCGGTTTCGTTCGGCATCGCCATCTTCCTGACCGAACTGTCGCCGACGTGGCTGCGCCGCCCGCTGGGCACCGCCGTCGAAATGCTGGCGGCCATTCCGTCCATCATCTACGGCATGTGGGGCCTGTTCGTCTTCGTGCCGGTATTCCAGCAGTACGTGCAGCCGTTCCTGATCGCCACGCTGGGCAACGTGCCCGTCATCGGCGGGCTGTTCGCCGGGCCGCCTTTCGGCATCGGCATCTTCACCGCCGGCCTGATCCTGTCGATCATGATCATCCCGTTCATCGCCGCCGTGATGCGCGACGTGTTCGAGCTGGTGCCGGCGATGCTGAAAGAATCGGCCTACGGGCTGGGCAGCACGACCTGGGAAGTGATGTGGCGCGTGGTCCTGCCTTTCACCAAGTCGGGCGTCATCGGCGGCATCATGCTGGGCCTGGGCCGCGCCCTGGGCGAGACGATGGCCGTGACGTTCGTGATCGGCAACGCGTTCAAGTGGTCGGGCTCGCTGTTCTCGCCGGGCAACTCGATTGCCTCCGCGCTGGCCAATGAATTCAACGAAGCGGGCGGCATCCAGAAGTCGGCGTTGCTGGAACTGGGCTTGATCCTGTTCCTGATCACGACCATCGTGCTGGCCCTGGCCAAAGTGCTGCTGGTACGCCTTTCCGCCGGCGAAGGCCGTAAGACCTGACGCGCCGCGAGCACAAGGAAAAGATCATGGCTGTTTCCGTACTCAATATGCAGAATGGCGTCTACCGGCGCCGCCGCATCCTCAACCGCATCATGCTGACGGTGTCGCTGGGCACGCTGGTGTTCGGCTTGTTCTGGCTGTTCTGGATCATCCTGACGCTGCTGACCAAGGGCGCGCCCGCGCTGTCGTACACGCTGTTCACCGAAATCACGCCGCCGCCCGGGCAAACCGGTGGCCTTATCAACGCCATCTTCGGCAGCGTGGTAATGGCGGGCGTGGGCACGCTGATCGGCACGCCGGTTGGCATCCTGGCTGGCACGTACCTGGCGGAATACGGCCAGCGCGGCTGGCTGGCGCCTGCCACGCGCTTCTTGAACGACGTGCTGCTGTCGGCGCCGTCCATCATCATCGGCCTGTTCATCTACGCCGTGTACGTGGCTCAGGTCGGCCACTACTCGGGTTGGGCCGGCGCGCTGGCCTTGTCCATCCTGGTGATTCCGGTGGTGGTGCGCACCACCGACAACATGCTGCTGCTGGTGCCCAACAGCCTGCGCGAAGCCGCGGCGGCGCTGGGCTGCCCCAAGTGGCGCATGATCACGCTGGTGTGCTATCGCGCCGCCAAGACCGGCATCATCACCGGCGTGCTGCTGGCCATTGCCCGGATTTCCGGCGAGACCGCGCCGCTGCTGTTCACGGCGCTGTCCAACCAGTTCATGTCGTTCAACATGAACGCGCCGATGGCCAACCTGCCCGTTGTCATCTACCAATACGCCGCCAGCCCCTTCAAGGACTGGAATGACCTGGCCTGGGCCGGCGCCACGCTGATTACGCTACTGGTGCTGGGCATCAACATCATTGCCCGCAACATGTTCCGCAAGTAAAGATCGCTTTGCCGGGGCGC
>NZ_JBLVOL010000033.1:41649-68387 GCF_053543755.1 Achromobacter semiaridum
CCCCGGAGCCAAGGGAAAAGAAATGGAAAACACCGCTACCGCCGTCAAGAACAAGATCGAGGTCAAGAACCTGAACTTCTACTACGGCAAGTTCCATGCGATCCGCAATGTGAACATGTCGATCCAGGAGAAGAAGGTCACCGCCTTCATCGGCCCGTCGGGCTGCGGCAAGTCGACGCTGTTGCGCACATTCAACCGCATGTTCGAGCTGTACCCCGGCCAGCGCGCCGAAGGCGAAATCATCCTGGACGGCGAGAACCTGCTGACGGCCAAGACGGATATCTCGCTGATCCGCGCCAAGGTCGGCATGGTGTTCCAGAAGCCCACGCCGTTTCCCATGAGCATCTACGACAACATCGCGTTCGGCGTGCGCCTGTTCGAGCGCCTGTCCAAGGGTGAAATGGACGAGCGCGTGGAATGGGCCCTGAGCAAGGCCGCGCTGTGGAACGAAGTGAAGGACAAGCTGCATCAAAGCGGCAACAGCCTGTCGGGCGGCCAGCAACAGCGCCTGTGCATCGCGCGCGGCGTGGCGATCAAGCCCGAAGTGCTGCTGCTGGACGAGCCCTGCTCGGCGCTGGACCCGATTTCCACCGCCAAGATCGAAGAGCTGATCGCCGAACTGAAGAACGACTACACGGTCGTGATCGTGACGCACAACATGCAGCAGGCGGCGCGCTGCTCGGACTACACGGCCTACATGTACCTGGGCGAACTCATGGAATTCGGCCAGACCGACCAGATCTTCGTGAAGCCCTCGCGCAAGGAAACCGAGGACTACATTACCGGCCGCTTCGGCTGATGGATATTGCGGGGCGGGCGCTGTCGTAACGGCCGCTGCCCCATGCGCGGATAAAAAACCGGCGCGCCTTCATGGCGCGCCGATTTCTATTTGGGCGAATCGTTGTGGCGAAATCGGCAGGGCCACGCGGCCCGGCCACGCCCGGACGCGCTGGATTCTGGTATAGTTGCCACCCTTCGGGGCGTAGCGCAGCCTGGTAGCGCATCTGCTTTGGGAGCAGAGGGTCGTGAGTTCGAATCCCACCGCCCCGACCAAAAAAATCAAGGGCTTACGCTTTTACGGCGTAAGCCCTTGTGCTTTTGTGGCGCGCTATTCGCTGATGTGATTGAACTGCACCGATTCCGGGGCAATGCCGCCTTGTTTCAGACGGCTGTCGACCTGTTGTTCTTCGGTGCTGGCGCTGCCGCCCTCGGGCAGTTCCAGCCAGTTCGCCAATTCACGCTTGGCTTGCAGTGTCTCTGAGATACCGCCGTTGACAAGGGCGACGCCGTCGTCACCGTCGAGTTTGCGATAGCTGATCTGCGTTTTCATTGTTTTCTCCTGACGTGAAGCATCCAAGGACCGTCCGTGCTTGTAGGGCGGCGCGGGGGCTGCTCAGCAAGTCCCGTTCCAAACCGGCCCTTACCAGCGCCCCGCGGCGCCACGGGGACGGATGGAAACGCGCGGATCGCTTCTCGGCCCATCCCTACGCCGGCTTGAACACCATCAGCCAGAATATCCCCAGGAACGCACCCAGCGCCGGAAACCCCAGCACGAACCACGCGCGAAAGTAGCGCATGAATCTGGGCGACAGCGGTTCGCCGGCTTCCGCGGACGCAACTGCGCTGTCGCGCATCAGCATTTGCAGCTTCACTACCGGAAGCCAACACGCGATGGCCACCGCGTACAGCATCAAGGACGCGGACAGCCAGGGCGTGTTCAAAGGCAACTGCATCAGGTGGGCCAGATACCAGCCGGTCAGCGGTTGGATGACGGCGGTGGTGGCGGTGAACAGCCAGTCGGCCACGACCACGACGCGCGCCACCGAGGCCACCACCTTGACGTCGCGGCGCAGCACCACGCACAGCAGGTAGAACGCTGACCCGATGCCCGTGCCGAACAGCAGGGTTGAAGACAGGATGTGCAGCAGCTTGAACCATAGGTATTCCATCACGGCCTCCTTCGCGCTTGGCTGCCGCATAGCGCTTGGCTGTCGCACAGATACAGCAGGGCCAGCACCGCCAGCATCGGCAGGTTCTTCGAGATAGGGCCGAAGGGATGCAGCCATTGTTCGGGCAATTGCACGGTGATGATGGCGGTATAGCCCAGTATCAAGGCCATCTGCGCCAGCCACACCCAGCGCTTGCGACCGCCCAGGTTCAACAACGTCAACACGCCCAGCACCAGGTCCAGGCCCGCCGCGCCCGCCAGCATGATCGGGGCCAGGGCGCCGGGCACGCCGGCGTCGGCAAGCAGCGCCAGGCTGTCCCGGATGGGATACAAGCCCATGGACACTGCCGCCGTCCATAGCCAGACGACCGCGATGCACAGCCGTATCACGGGCAGCATCGTGCGCAGGATGCCGTCGGCGCGCAGCGGCGCTTGTTCATGCGGTGCAACGAACGCTGCTGGGCCGATGGGGCAGCGGCCCAGCAGCGTGGCGAAGGCGATCGGGTTGCCGGTGTTGCCGCGATTCAACATGGCCAGGCTGTCCGGGTCGAACAATGAGCCGGGTATCCAGCTGCTGATCCGGGCCACGGCGGACGCCAGACGGGACGGCACCGGAATGATCCACTGCCGTCCCGCCACGCCCAGGCCGCTGCGCAGCATCGTTAGGTAGGTGCGCACCGTGACCGGTTCGGGGCCGCAGAACGCCACGGTGACCGCACCGGACGGCGGTTGCGCCAGCATGGCGCGCACGCCGGCAACCACGTCATTGATGTGCACGGGTTGAACCCGCTGCCAGCCGCCCGCGGGCAAGGCGATGACAGGCAATACGGCAAGCTGGTTGAACAGCGCGGCGCTGGTGCCGCCCACGCCATAGACCAGCGACGGCTGCACGATATAAGCGGGGGCGCCGGCCGCGCGCAACGCGTCGTCCGCTGCGCGCTTGCTGATATGAAAGCCCGATGCGGCATCGGCATCCGCCCCCAAGGCTGAAAACTGGATGACTTGCGCGTTGTATTGCCGGGCCGCCGCGAACAGCGCCTTGGCCGCCTTATCATGCACGTCGGCAAAGCTGGCCGGGCCCGCTTCCCGAAAAATCCCCACGGTATTGATGACGGCATCCACGCCGGACAGCAGCGGCGCCCAGTCTTCCGCCCGCGTCAGCCGCGAAAAGTCCGCGGGCACGTATCTTGCTCGCGGCACGTTCAGATCGCGGGGGCGTGGCGTACGCACCAGGCATACCAGCTGATGGTCGTCTTCACGCAGGGCGTCCACCAGCCGGCTGCCGATGAATCCATGCGCACCGGTCAGCAGAATTTTCATTCCTGTTCCTTTTTGTCGCGGCGCCAGATCGGTTATGGCGTTCAGCAAACCGCATACCCGGCGGCGTCAGGGCCACGCGCCCCGGCGCTGCCACCTCACCAACCAGGGGATCACCATGCATGAATGGCGGCAAGCTTTTGTAGAAGGCGTACGCAGCGGCAGCGCGGCCAGCGCGTTGTCCACGTTGGCATTGATTGCGCTGGCCAAGCACCAGACAGGCCACGCCGCCGCCGCGACCAACGCCACCAGCCAGTGGCTATGGGGCGAGCGCGCGCTGCATCAGGATGACCCTAGTTGGAAGCACACGGCAACCGGCTTGTTGATCCACCACGCGGCGTCTATCTTCTGGGCCACGCTGCATGCGCGGGCCAGCGCTCGGGCACAGCAGACCCGCTGGGGCAAACGGCCGTGGATGGAAGGGGCGTTGGTGGCCGCGACATCATGTTTTGCCGATTACCAATTAACGCCGAAGCGCTTGCAGCCTGGCTTCGAACAACGCTTGACGCGCGGTGCGTTGCTGCTGGTGTATATCGCTTTTGGGGTGGGCATTGCGTTGGCGACGGGTGGCGCATCGCAAGCCAGGCGGGACGATGCACGAGGCAGGGGCCGTCGTGGCGATCGGCCATCACGCATACATGATTGATGCGATTGACGCGATTGACGCGATGGATGCGGCGATAGCGCACACCGAAGCCACGCATCAAAAAAACGCCCCGGGGTCCGATGACGCCCCCACGCGTCGGACCCCGGGGTGTCGGCGGCCTGAGCCGCTTGCTTGGCCTTACTTTGCCTTACCCGCCTGCGCGGCTTCCGCGTTGGTTTGCTGAAGCGCCAGCATGCTGAGCTTTTCGTCGGTGGCCTTTTCCTCGGCCAACGTTTCCTTCAACAGGGTCAACGCCTCGGTCAGGCCCAACTGTTTGGCGAACGTGCACAACGTGCCATAGCCGGCAATTTCGTAGTGCTCGACCTTCTGCGCGGCAGCAATCAACGCCGCATCGCGCACCGGCCCTTTTTCCACGTCTTCGATCACGTCGCGGCCTTCTTCCACCAAGCCTTCCATCGCCGCGCATTTAATGCGCTTGAGACGGAAGTCGGCGGATTCGATGATCTTGTCGATGCGTTCGACCTGGCCGCGTGTTTCTTCCAGATGCTGCGTGAACGCTTCGGCAAGCGCGGGGTCGGAAGCGGCGCGGGCCATCTTCGGCAACGCCCGCGTCAGTTGCTTCTCGGCGCTGTAGATGTCCGACAGTTCATGCACGAATAGATCCTGCAAGGTCTTCTGGGTCATTGTCTGCTCCCGTGTGTTGATGGGTGTGATGGGTGTGATGGGTGTGTAGGTGGCCATGATTGGCGCAGCGCCATTCAGCAAACGCCATGCCTGGCGCGCCGTGCTATTTCGCTTGGCCCTGGCCCTTAATGGCCGATTGCAACGCGCGCGCGTCTTGCAGGTGGCGTTTCAGCGTGGGTAGCGTATCGGCGGCAAAGCGCTTCAGGTCGGCATCGTTGGACGCTTTGGCGGCCTTGTCGAAGAGTTCGACGGCGTCCTCGTGCGCGGCCACGCCGATCTCGTCGCTGTACGCCTCGTCAAAGCCGTCGCTGCGCAGGTCCAGCGCCTTGAGCTTGGCGCTTTGTACCAGCGAGGGTTCCTTTGGCGTCTCGAAGCCTTTCTGTTTTGCCAGGGCTTGCAATTGCTGCCCCACCCGGGTGTGGTCATCGACCATCTTTTGTGCGAACTGTTTGACCTTTGCGTTCCGCGATTTCTTCAACGCCAGTTTGCTGCCGTCCACTTCCAGATAACCGGATTCCGCCGCCCGGGTCAGGAAGCCGCGGTCTTCGCTATTGAGCTGGGTGATGGACGCGGCGGAATCGGCCGGGTCAGGCTTGGGCGGAGTTTGCGCGGTTTGGGCCGGGGCCACGCCATGGGCGGCCAACATGATCGCGGCGCAAAGCCCTGCGACATAGACGTGCTTGGTCATGCGTGTCTCCTGAATGACGCCCGCCGGCACGATGCCGCCGCCGGGACAGGGCAACTTAGCAATCGGCATGCCCATGCGCGGCGCCGGCAGCGCCGGGAAAACGCGGTGCAAAGGCACGAAAGTTGCTGCCCCCCACCGCGCGATTCGCAACGCTGCGGTTGCATCTCTAAGGGGACACACATGAAAGCACTTTGCTGGCACGGAAAGCACGACATCCGGTACGACACCGTTCCGGATCCCATCCTGGAACATCCCGGCGACGCCATCATCAAGGTCAGTGCCTGCGCCATCTGCGGATCGGACTTGCACCTGTTCGACGGCTTCATGCCGCAGATGAAATCCGGCGATGTGATGGGGCACGAATTCATGGGCGAGGTCGTCGAAGTCGGTAGCGAGACCAAGCGTCTGAAAGTGGGGGACCGCGTGGTGATCCCCTTCACCATCACCTGCGGCCAGTGCGACCAATGCCGGCGGGGCAATTTTTCGGTTTGCGAACGCACCAACCGCAACGCCGATGATGCCGCCAAGATGTTCGGTCACACCACGGCCGGGCTGTTCGGCTACACGCACCTGACCGGCGGCTACGCGGGCGGGCAGGCGGAATTCGTCCGCGTACCATGGGCCGACACCACGCATATTCCGGTACCGCCCGAGCTCACCGATGACCAGGTCCTGTTCCTGGGCGACATCCTGCCAACGGGGTGGCAGGCGGCAATGCAATGCGAGATCGAACCCACGGATACCGTCGCGGTGTGGGGCGCGGGTCCGGTGGGCCAGATGGCGGTGCGCAGCGCCGTGCTGCTCAATGCCCGCCAGGTGATCTGCATCGACGATGTGCCCGAGCGGCTGAAGATGGCCAGCGACGGCGGCGCCATTCCGATCAACTTCGAGCAGGAAAGCGTGGTGGAACGGCTGAACGCGCTGACGCAGGGCAAGGGGCCGGACAAGTGCATCGACGCGGTGGGCATGGAATCTCACTCCGCCAGCACCATGGGCGGCATGTACGACCGCGTCAAGCAAGCGGTGGGCGCCGAAACGGACCGGCCGCACGTGTTGCGTGAAATGATTTACGTATGCCGGCCTGGGGGCGTGCTGTCCGTGCCCGGCGTATACGGCGGCATGATCGACAAGATTCCGTTTGGCGCGTCGATGAACAAGGGGCTGACCTGGCGCATGGGCCAGACGCACGTGCAACGCTGGACGGATGATTTGCTGGACATGATCGTCAAAGGCCGCATCGATCCATCGTTCGTCATCACGCACCACGAACATCTGCAAGCGGGGCCGGACATGTACAAGACCTTCCGGGACAAACTGGACGGCTGCATCAAAGTGGTGTTGAAGCCGTAATCGTTGCGACCACGCGCACTGCTGCCGCCGCCTAGCCGCCCAACGGCAGCAGTTGCATGCCGGTGCGTCGCACGAATTCGTCGTAGCTGATGGGCGCGCCTTCCCTTGCGCTGGCGGCGTTTGCCTGCCAATGCACCCAAGAGCGTCCCGTGGTGGCGTCGTACACCACTTTATAGACGTGGCTGGGCACGGCCACGCCGGCACCGATTGTCGCCGGTTTGCCGCTGTAATAGGGTCCGGTATAGACGTAGACGTCGCCCGCCGCCCGCATGACGTATTTGCGCGTGTCCTGTTCGATGCGGCTCCACGAGCCCGCGTTCTGGGTCTGATCTTGCGGCACCATGTTCGCCAGCGAAAAGCTCTGCGCCATGGTTTCCTTGGAATACATGTCGCCGGCCGGCGCCATGTGGCCGCGCGAATAGCCCGACCCCTTGTAGTCATCCAGGGCGGCGCGTTCGGCGCTGGGCAGCCGCGCCTCTGTATAGAACTTGTCGGTGCGCTGCATGCCCTGCGCCTGCGCGAGCAGCTTGCGGTTCAGGCGTTCCACTACGAACACGGGGGTTTTGGTTTGACCGTTATGCAAGACGGCAAAGCCGGAAAAGCACAATTCGCGCAGTCCCGTGCCGGACGGCACGACGGGCATCTGGCCTTTCGGGAAAAATTGCGGACAGTCGGCAAACCGCGTGTGGGTCCGCGCGCCTGAAGGAATCACGGCCGGGGCAATTTTCTCCTGCGCCGGCCAACCCAGGTGCGCCAGGATGGCGTCGGGCGTCAGTTGCGCGGGCCATTGCGGTTTCAGGACATAGGTGGCGGCGCCGAAGCTGGCCAACGACGACACCAGCAGCGCACGGATGAACCGGTAGGCCCGGCCGGCGGATGTTGTATTGCCCCGGGCGGTGGGGCGTTTCTTTCTTGCTGCTGGTTTCTTCGCGCGCGTCATGCTACCTGTGTGTTGCGGGCCGGCCCTTGATGCGGCCGGCGTCAACGAATTGTAGATGACTGCGGCCAGCCGCAAGTCGGCGCGTTTACAGCACCAGTTTCAAGCCGATGGCCAGCATGGCGACGCCCACGCAGGCATCCAGAACGCGCCAGGCGCGGGGGCTGGCGAACAGCGGTCGAAGCAGGCGCGCGCCATAACCCAGCGTGAAGAAAAAGGCGAACGAGGCCGACATGGCGCCCAGCGCGAACGCGACCTTCTGCCCTTCGTACTGGCTGGAAATCGACCCCAGCAGCACCACGGTATCCAGATAGACATGCGGGTTCAGCCAGGTGAACGCCAGGCAGGCGGCCAGCGTGGCGCCAAGCCCGGCCGTCTGCGTGGCCGAGGGTGCCAGGCTGTCGTGCTGTGTGCGCCACGCGGACCGCAGGCTGCGCAGCGCGTAGACGAACAGGAACAGCGCGCCGCCATAGCGCATGGCCGGCTCCAGCCAGGGCAGCGTGTCCACGGCCAGCCCGAAGCCGGCAACACCCGACGCAATCAGGATGGCGTCGGACACGGCGCAGGCAAGGCACACGGCAAACACGTATTCCTGGCGCAGGCCCTGTCGCAGGACGAAAGCGTTTTGCGCACCGATGGCAACGATCAGGCCCAGGCTGAGCAGGAATCCAGGAATAAACGCGGTCGTCATTGCATACCCCATGAAAAGGGCGACAGACTAGCTGTTGGAATGGGATTAGAAAAACTAATTAATCTAAACCGAGTTCAGTTTCGCTTAAGGCGATGCGGGACAGGGGGCGCGTGCACGAAGGCGAACGCAAGCGCACGCACGTACAAGTTGCGCCGTGCCGTTTCGCGCCGGTTTCACGTGCTGTCATGTCCCGCCGCCACCAGGTGGTCCAGCAGCAGGCGGGCCGCCGCCGATAGCGCCAGCGCGTCGCGCAGGCAGATCGCGAAGCGGCGATGGCTCCAGGGGTCCAGCAGCGGCAGCACGCGCAGGCCGTGGGCCAGCGCATATGGCGTGGCGACTTCGATGGGCGCGACGCTGATGGCCAGGCCGGCCAGCACCACGCGAAACGCCGAATCGAAATTGCTGACGGTGACGCGGTGGCGCAAGGTCTTGCCGCTTTGGCCGGCCGCCGTCTGCAACATGCGCAAGACCGCGCCGGCGGCGGGCATGTTGACGTGTTCGAAGTCCAGGGCTTCGTCGAACCATACGGCTTCGCGCTGCGCCAGCGGGTGCCCCGGCGCGGTCACGACGGCCAGGCGGTCGCCCCGGTAAGGCCGGGTTTGCAGTCCATGAAAGTCCGCCGCATCCCAGCAGATGCCCAGGCTGGCAATGCCGCCCTTGACCTCGCGCACGACCTCCTGGCTGACGCGTTCTTCCATGTCGACCCGGATGTTGCGATGGGGCGCCATTTGCAGAAACGCCGCGATGTCTTCGGCCAGGGATTCCGCCAGCACGGACGCCGTTGCCAGGATGCGGACCTGGCCCTTGACGCCGCTGGCGTAGGCCGACATGTCGCGTTCGATGCGGTCCGAGCTGGCCAATATGGCGCGCGCGTGTTCCAGCAGCGTCTCGCCGGCCTCGGTGGGTTCGACGCCACGGCGTTTGCGCGTCAGCAGCTTGGCGCCCACCGTGTCTTCCAGCTGCGCCAAACGCTTGCTGATGGCCGATCCGACGAGGCTGGCGCGCTCGCCGGCGCGCGCGATATTGCCGGTTTCGCACACCGAGATGAACAGACGCAAGGTGGTGATGTCCAGGTCGCGCATGGCGGGGCGCCTTGATATGAAGTTCCGATTCGGAATATTAAACGTTCCGAAATACCGCTGGTGCGCGTATAGAGAATATCTAAACTGGCTTTGTCTTCAAATATCCGTCTGAATTTGCCGCCATGCCGACTGCCTCGCCTGCTGTGATTCCCCCCACCGCCATCGTGCGCGAAGTGGGGCTGCGCGATGGGCTGCAAAGCCTGCCCGTGGTGCTGCCGACCCCCACCAAATGCGCATGGATCGACGCCGCCTACGCCGCCGGACAACGCGAGATCGAGGTCGGATCTTTTGTGCCCGCCCGCCTCTTGCCGCAGTTAGCGGACACGGACGCGCTGGTGGCCCACGCGAAAAGGTTGCCCGGTCTGTCGGTGTCCGTTCTGGTGCCCAATGTGAAAGGCGCCGAACGCGCGCTGGATAGCGGCGCCGACCTGATGCTGGTGCCCCTGTCGGCCAGCCACGCGCACAGCGTGGCCAACCTGCGCAAGACGCCCGACGAGGTCGTCGCGATGGTCGCCCAGATACGCGCCGCGCGCGACGCGGCGGGCTCGTCGATGTTGATCGAAGGCGGCGTCGGCACGGCCTTTGGCTGCACCTTGCAGGGCCGGGTGTCGCCGCAAGAAGTGTTGCGCTTGATGCAGGCGCTGCTGGACGCGGGCGCGGACCGCGTCAGCCTGGCCGATACCGTGGGCTATGCGCACCCTGCGGCGGTGCAGCGGCTGTTCACCGACGCGCGCGGCATTGCCGGCGAGCGCCTGTGCTGCGCGCACTTTCACGACACGCGCGGGCTTGGCCTGGCCAATGTGCTTGCCGCGTTGCAGACCGGAGTGTCGCGCTTTGACGCTTGCCTGGGCGGCATCGGCGGGTGCCCGCATGCGCCCGGCGCCAGCGGCAACGTCAGTACCGAAGATCTGGTGTTCATGCTGGAAAGCATGGGCATCGCCACCGGCGTGGATATCGATCGCCTGCTGGCGCTGCGCGCCGCGGTGGACGAATGGCTGCCCGGGCAGCCCTTGCACGGGGCGCTGTGGCGCGCCGGCTTGCCCAAGACCTTCCAAGCGGCATCGCAGCCGCTTGCACGGTCCGACATCCAGCGTCCCCACGGCGCGCGCCTGTAAGCGTCCGCGCACTTCACACGAGCTTTGTCATGTCACAACCACATCAAGAACCTTCCTTGCCGCACACGTCGCGCGCGTTGCCGCTTGCCGGCCTGCGCGTGGTCGAATTCACCCACATGGTGATGGGCCCGACCTGCGGCATGGTGCTGGCCGACCTGGGCGCGGAAGTGATCAAGGTCGAACCGGTACAAGGGGATCGGACGCGGCATCTGCTGGGCGTGGGCGCGGGGTTTTTTCCCATGTTCAACCGCAACAAGAAGAGCATTGCGCTGGACATCCAAAGCGCCGCCGGCGCCGAAGCCGCGCGCAAGCTGGCCGCCGGGGCCGACGTCGTGGCCGAAAATTTCCGCCCGGGCACCATGGCCAGGTACGGGCTGGATTACGCGTCGCTGGCACGTGACAACCCCCGGTTGATCTACGTCAGCCACAAGGGTTTCCTGCCCGGGCCATACGCCATGCGCACCGCGTTGGATGAAGTTGTGCAGATGATGGGCGGCTTGGCCTATATGACCGGGCGGCCCGGTGACCCGGTGCGCGCCGGCTCCAGCGTGAACGACATCATGGGAGGCATGTTCGGCGCCATCGGCGCGATGGCCGCCCTGATCCAGCGGGGCATCACGGGACGCGGCCAGGAAGTGCAATCGGCGCTGTTCGAGAACAATGTCTTCCTGGTGGGACAGCACATGCTGCAATACGCGATCACCGGACAGCCGTCCGCACCGATGCCCGAACGCGTATCCGCCTGGGCGCTGTACGACGTCTTCACCGTGAAGGACGGCGAGCAGATCTTCCTGGCGGCCGTCAGCGATGCGCAGTGGATCACGTTCTGCGATGCCTTCGGCTTTGATGATCTGAAGCGCGACCCTGCCATGGCGACCAACAACGACCGTGTGCGCCTGCGCCCCACTTTGCTGGCGGACTTGCGCGCGCGTCTGGCGGGCTACAGCGCGGCCGAGCTGGCCGCCGTGTTCGAACGCATCGGCCTGCCGTTCGCGCCCATCGTCAAACCCGAGCAGCTTTACGACGACCCCCACTTGCGCGCGACGGGCGGGCTGGCCGACATCCGGCTGCCCGATGGCGAGCGCGCCGGCCAGATGGCGGGCGCCGCGCTATTCCCCTTGATGATGGACGGCCATCGGCTTGGGGTACGACAGCATCCGCCCACTTTGGGCGCGGACACCGACGCATTGCTGGCGGACCTGGGGTATGACGCGACGCAGATCGCGGCGCTGCGGGAGCAGGGTGCGGTGGCCTGATGCACGGCAATAAAAAACAACCAGGAGACAGACATGAACGATCAACGCGCGGGGTGGAGCCGCCGACAACTATTGGGCGCGCTGGGCGCCGCGATGCTGGCCGTGCCGGGCCTGGGGCGCGCACAGCCGGACCGGCCCGTGAAGTTCATTCTGCCCGTGGGCGTGGGATCCGGCGTGGATACGATCACGCGGTCGGCCGGCCCGGCGTTGTCGTCGGAGCTGGGCCATACGGTCGTGGTGGAAAACCAGCCTGGCGCGGGCGGCATCGTGGGCACGTCGGCGCTGGTGCGGTCGGCGCCCGACGGCTACACGCTAAGCATGGTGTCGAACAATCACGTGATTTTTCCCAGCGTCTATAAGTCCTTGCCGTTCGACCCGCTGGCGGACATTACCCCGATCAGCATGGTGGGCATGACACCGTTCCTCTTGGTGGCCAATCCGAAAAACATCGCGGCCAATAATCTGAAGGAGCTGACGGCCCTGCTGTCGCGGGAACCGGGCCGCTACAACTACGCGTCGTCGGGCAATGGCACGATCCTGCATCTGGCGGCGGAAATGTACGTGCAGCAGGCGGGCGTCAAGGCGCGCCATATTCCGTACAAGGGCGTGGGGCCCATGATGGCGGACCTGATCGGTGGGCAGGTGGACTTCGGCGTGTTGTCGCTGCCGTCGGTATTGCCGCAGATCAAAAGCGGTGCGCTCAAGGCGCTGGCGGCCTGTGGCGGCGAACGGATGGAGGCATTGCCGGATCTGGCCACGGCGCGCGAGCAGGGTTTGGCCCACTACGAAATCGGCGGCTGGTTCGCGGCGGCGGGGCCGGCGAAGTTGCCGGCGGCCGATGTGCGGCGTATCTACGATGCGTTGGGACGGGCATTCAATGCGCCCGAGGTCAAGCACGCCATGGCCGCCCAGAACAACAAGATCCTGCTGATGCCCCCCGAGCAGACGGCGGCGTACTTCCGCTCTGAAATGGCCAAGTACGCGGTCATCGTGCGGGGGGCGGGGCTTGAGCTGATGTAGCGCCCGAAGCTGGGGTGTCAGCCGGCCTTCTGGTCGGCGGCCCGCAGCAGGCCGTAGAGCTTGTCCTTGAGCTGTAGTTTTTCTTTTTTCAGCACTTCAATGTTGACGCCCGAGGTTGGCACGACGCCGTCCTCCATATTTTGAATCTCCTGGTCCAGGTCGTTGTGGCGCTGGAACAGGGCCGAGAAATGCGCATTCTCGGATTTCATCTGCGTAATGAGTTGGCGATATTCAGGGAACATTGGGGCCTCTCTCTTGGGAACCCGTTGACGGGAACCGGCGACGCACCTAACGCGGCGCGCGTCGGCTCGCCCATGACACGCCAACCCCCACGCCTTGTCAACCGGCGCGCCCGTGCCGGCGCTCGTCAAAATTGACGGGGCGCAAGATGGCCCCGCGCGGCGCGCGAAAATGTCGTTGATGCTCACTTTTAATTACATGGAAGGGTTTGCCCGGAGATACACTCGGCACCCCGTGGTCCGTCATCTTTTAGACATGAAACAACGCGCGTCCAATGTTCGGCAGGTTTTTGCTCTTTTTAGCAAGGACGGGCGTATCCACCCGGGCACCGGCATGATGAGCGGCGTAATCGCGCTGTTCCTGGCCATTCTGGCTGTGCTGGGCGTTTTGGCTTTCCACTTTCCCGCTTACCTGACCACCCCGGAACTGCGCGCCTTCTATTCCGTGGAAGCGATGCGCACGCTGCTGTTTTCGGCGCTGCTGGTGTCAGGGTCGATCGCATTGGCCAACATCGTGCTGGGTCGCCAGCGCTGGCTGAACATATCGGCCTTCGTGCTGGTCTGCTGCGCGGTGGCCGCCGGCGGCAGCCAAGTGGTGGTGACCACGTCCAATACCGGCAACCACCCGTACCTGGGCCTGGACTGGTTCATTCTGGATCTGCTGGCGTCCAGCATGGTCTTCATCATTTTCGAAAAGCTGACGCCGCTGTATCCCGGCCAACCCGTGTTTCGCGGCGAGTGGCAGGTGGACATGAAGCACTTTCTGTTCAACCACCTGTCGGTGGGCGCGGTGCTGCTGTGCATCAACTTCTTCATTCACCGACTGTTTTCCTGGGCAGCCTACGAGCCGCTACAGGCGGCCATCCAGTCCATGCCGTATCTGCTGGAATTGTTCGTGGCCGTGCTGGTGGCGGACCTGGCGCAATACGCGGCGCATCGCGTCTACCACGAGGTCCCGTTCATGTGGCGCTTCCATGCCGTGCATCACAGCACGCGCACGCTGGACTGGCTGGCCGGATCGCGCCTGCACATCGTTGAACTGCTGATCACGCGCGTGGCGGTGCTGGGGGTGTTGTTCGTGCTGGGGTTTTCAAAGGCGGTGCTGGACGCCTACATCATCATCGTCGGCTTTCAGGCCGTGCTGATCCATTCCAATGTGAAGCTGCCGTGGGGTTGGCTGCGCTACATCATCGTGACGCCTGACTTTCACCATTGGCACCACTCTTCGGATACGGAAGCCATCGACAAGAACTACGCCGCCCACTTCTCGTTCATTGACTACATCTTTGGCACGGCAGTGCGCGGCGTGGGCAATCGCCTGCCCGAAAACTACGGCATCCTGGATAACGACATGCCCGGCACCTTCCTTGCCCAGCAAGCGTATCCCTTCAGCCGCAAGCGCTAACCGCGCCTGCCGGCTACAGCATCTTGACCGCGCGCCCGATGAACTGGATCGGGCCGGTCGGCTTGCCGATGGGCGAGCCGGTCTTGGGTTCTAGCGTCAGTTCAAACAACTGGTTGGGTTCCAAGGGTGGCAGCTTGTCCAGCGGGATCACGACGGGTTCGCCCGGCTTGATCAGGCCCAGCGATACCGGGCCGGCCCACCCATCAGCCTTGGTCCAGAATTCAAGCGCCCGGTCCGGCGGCACTTCCGTTGCCGCGATGGGCACCAATTGCACGGCGCTTTGCCCGGCCTGTGCCTGCACCACCCAGCCCGGCGCCTGCGATTGCGGCGCAACCAACACCACTACGTATTGCGGGGCGGACGGCGTCGATGCGGGGCGCAGCGCCAGCGTGCTGCCCAGGATCAAAACGGCTGCCATGCCGCCCACGGCCACGCTTCGCCAGAACAGCAAGCTGTCCCACAAACCCGGTCCGGAAGGGGCGACGGGGCGTGGCTGCGGAGCTGCAAAGGTTTCTGCCTGCGCCTGTACGCGGGCACGGGCGGTGTCCTTGGCCTGGGCGGCATCCAAGGTGCCGACAATCCGCGGCCACAGGCTGGCCGAAGGTTCTACCGGCGACGATAGATTCGTCAACGGCAGCAAGCGCGCTTCCCATCGCGCCACGGCGGCCCGCAGGGCGGCATCGTGCACCATGCGCGTTTGCACCGCGCGGCGCGCGTCGGCCGGCAAGGTGCCCAGCACGTACTCGCCGGCCAAGTCGTCGGTGGCGTCGTAAGAATCTTGCGGGGCGTTCATGCCAGGCACTCCCGCAGTGCTTGCAGGCTGCGCTTGATCCACGCCTTGACGGTGCCCAGCGGCGCGCCCAGGCGGTGCGCGATTTCGCTGTGCGTCAGCCCTTCAACATAGGCGTGCAGCACGCAGTTGCGGCGCACGGGTTCCAGTTCTTCCAGGCAGGGGGCCATGCGGCCCGCGCTGGCGCGCCAGTCGAATGCGTCGCGGGTGTCGTGCCAGGCCTCGATGGCTTGGCGCGCATCCAGGGCGGCAGCGGCGTCATTGTCTACGTCGGTTTCGCGTGCGGTGTCGCGCAGCGCGTTCAGCGCCAGGTTGCGGGTGATGCTGTAGACCCAGCCGCGTCCCGATCCGCGCGATGCGTCGAACGTGCCCGCCTGCTTCCAGATCTTGACGAATGCGTCATGCACGATGTCCTCCGCCCAAGCGCGGTCGCGCAGGAGTCGTTGGGCCACGCCCAACAGGCGTGGGCCTTCTTGCCGATACAGGGCCTCCAGCGCGGCCCGGCGGCCGGCGGCGCATTCCTGCAAGACGGCTTCGTAATCGAAATCCGGATCAAGGCGGTTCGGCATGCGATAGCGGGAAGCGGGAAGAAGGCGGCCGCGCGTGACCAGCCTGCGCGGTGAGAAGTTGCGCCATCTTACCCGGAGTCCCCGGCCGTAGGCCCGTCGGATTCCGACGGGCCTACGTGATCAGTTTGCCTTGTAGAAGATGTAGTCGGCTTGGTATTGCACCTGGCTTTTCTGTCCCAGCATGGCGGTGGTGCACGGGGTCTTGGGCGCCACGCCGCCCTTGAGGGCCACGCGCTGAATGTAGGTCACGCCCGTCAACGCGCCCGCGCCCATGGCCGGGTTGGCCTTGACCAACTGGTAGGGCAGGTTGCCGTCACCCGCGGGCGCCACGGCCACTTGCGTGCCGGTCAGCTTCGAGCCGTCCATGGCTTCCCAGGTGGCGGGCGGGCCGTAATACGTGCCCACCTGCTTGCCCTTGCGGTCGTTAAGCACGGCCTTCGGACCGGCAAACGCCCATTCGGCCTGGCCCTTCATGTCGGCCTTGGCGCGGCATTCGTAGGTGATCTCGCCCACGCCCACGGTTTCCCAGGCCACCTTGTTGCCGGCGGGCGCCTGGACGCTGGCGGGCAGGTTGGCCTGCGTATAGGCCGTGGGTTTGGAACTCATCGAGCCGCAGGCGGCAAGCAGCGACACGGCGAACAGGCCGGCAACGGCGGGAATGCGGTGCGAACGTTGGGTCTTCATGAGCGGTCTCCAGCAACGTGAAAGGTCTGTGGACGACGCGCCCATTGCGCGCCGGTACAGGTACTACACGCCGGACCCCCAAACGGATGCAGGCCGGATGCAAATATTTTTGCATCCGGCCTGCATGGGCGAAAAAGGCGGGGTTTACTTGGCCTTGCGGTTGGCCGAGTACGACGCCATCAGGTTGCGGTAGTCGGGGATGTGGTTGGCGAACAAGGTGCCCAGCCCTTCGACGTCGTTGCGCCAGTCGCGGTGCAGTTCGCACGCCACGCCGAACCACGACATCAGCTGCGCGCCGGCTTGCTCCATGCGGCTCCAGGCGGCGTTGCGGGTGACTTCGTTGAAGGTGCCCGAAGCATCGGTCACGACGAACACATCAAAGCCCTCTTCCAGGGCCGACAGGGCGGGGAAGGCGACGCACACTTCGGTGACCACGCCGGCGATGATCAGCTGCTTCTTGCCGGTTGCCTTGACGGCCTTGACGAAGTCTTCGTTGTCCCAGGCGTTGATGTTGCCGGGGCGGGCGATGTAGGGGGCGGTGGGGAACTTGTCTTTCAGTTCCTGGACCAGCGGGCCGTTGGGGCCGTCTTCGAAGCTGGTGGTCAGGATGGTGGGCAACTTGAAGTATTCGGCCAGGTCGGCCAGTGCCAGCACGTTGTTTTTGAATTGGTCGGGTTGGAAATCACGCACCAGGGAAAGCAGGCCGGCTTGGTGGTCAACCAGCAGGACGGCGGCGTCGTTCTTGTCCAGTTTCACGTAGGGCTTGGTCATGGTTTGCTCCGTTATGTCTTCAGGTTTGGTGCGCGGTGTTGCGCGGTGAGTGCATGAACAGAATTCTAAATATCAACCAATACCCCCGGTAGTGGGGCAAATTGCGCCTCAGCGTTCTATTTATCGGACGGCGGGTGCGGGGCCTTTCGGTGCAGGGATGCCGTGGCGCTGCTGCGTATCGCACTCGCGCTGGGCGTTTTCACGATACTCGCTTCCCATGAAATCAAGCAGTTCGCGCACGGCGGGTAGCAAGCCTCGGCGCGACGGGAACACCGCATGGACGGCGCCCGGTTCGGGCACCCACGGCGCGCCGACGGGTACCAGCGTGCCGGCATCGAGCTCGTCGCGGATCATCATCAGCGGTAGCGCCGCAACACCCACGCCGCGCAGGGTCGCTTGCTTTAGCGCCAGCATGTCGTCGGTGACCAGGCGCGGGGTGAACGGCACGTTTTGGCGCGCGCCGTCCGGGCCGTCCAGCCGCCATTGGCATTCGCGCTGTTCGGTGCCCAGCGCCAGCGTGGGCAGTTCGGCAAAGCGGGCCACGTCGGCATCCGGCGGCAGCTCGCGGGCCAGCGCGGGGCTGGCGACCAAGCTCTGGCAGCTCATGCCCAAGGGCTTCATGACAAGGTCACTGTTTTCCAGGGGGCCGAAGCGCACGCGCACCGCCAGGTCAAAGCCTTCGCGCAGCACGTCTACTGAACGCGAAAAGCTCTTCAGATACACATGCACCTTGGGGCACTTTTCCATGAAGCGCGCCACCACATCGCCCAAAAAATAGTAGATCAGCGCGGGCGGCGCGCTCATGCGGATCGTGCCCTGCGGTTCGGCATGGGTACGGTCGATGACGTCTTGCGCGGCCTCGGCGCCGGCCAGCATCGACAGGCACTGGTCGTAATATTCCTGACCCAGTTCGGTTACGGCGAAGGTGCGGGTGGACCGCTGGATCAGCCGCACGCCCAAGCGTTCTTCCAGCAGGGCAATGCGGCGGCTGAGACGGGATTTGGGGATGTCCAGCGCGCGGCCGGCGGGCGCGAAACCGCCGTGTTTCACGACTTGGACAAAATAGTAGAGATCATTCAAATCGTGCATGACTTCCCGCGTTTTTGGAATTAAGACGTAGCGGGAGCATATAACGCGATGACGGCCGCACGGGGCCCAAGCCGAACTCAGGCGGCAGCGCCCACCGATTCTTCCTTCCAGCGCTGCTTGTCGCGCAGCGGCGGGGTGCCGAACAAACGGCTGTATTCGCGGCTGAACTGCGACGAACTTTCGTAGCCCACGGCGTGCGCGGCCAGGGCCACGCCGGCGTCATCGCTCAACATCAACCGGCGCGCTTCCTGCAAGCGCAGGTGCTTCTGGTATTGCAGCGGACTCATGGCGGTGGCTTGCTTGAAATGGTGGTGCAAGGACGACACGCTCATGTGCACATCGCGCGCAATTTCCTCCACGCGCAGGGGCTGCGCATAGTTGTCGCGCAGAATGCGGATGGCCTTGGCCACGCGGTTCAACTGGCTGTCTTGCAGCACCGTCTGGCGCAGCACGACGCCCTGGCCGTTCATCAGCAGCCGGTACAGCAGCTCGCGCTTGACCATGGGCGCCAGGATGGGGATGTCGCGCGGGGTGTCCAACAAGCGCAGCAGGCGCAGCACTACGTCCAGCAGCGAGCCGCCCAGCGGGTTCACGCACAGCGCGCGCGAGGCCTCGGCGGGCACCAGCGGCGGCAGGTTTTCGTCGCTGATGAGTTCGGCGATTTCCTCGGGGTTCAGATCCAGCCGCAAGCCCAGATAGGGCAGGGTGGGGCTGGCGACCGACACCTTTGCCACCACGGGCAGGTCCACCGACGAGATCAGGTAATGGAAAGGATCGTATTCAAAGCTCTCGTCGCCGATCAGCAAACGTTTGGACCCCTGCGCAATGACCGCCAGCGCGGCCTTTTGCAAACCGGGCTTGGCGCCGGTCGGTTGCGACAGACGGTGTAGATACAAGCCTTCGATGGGCGTGTCCAACGAACCCTCCAAGGTGCCGGTCATGCGGTCCAGGGTACAAAGCAGCTCGCGGCGGGCGGGTTCGAAAGCACCGTCCAAGCCAGGAATATTGACGGAAGCTTCGGATTGCTCGGTAGTAATAGGCATGGAGGCTCCGAGGGGTGGCGCGGACCTGGCGGCGGCGCAGGCGCGGTGGAATAGAGGGCGGGCTCCAGTGTATGCGCGCTGTGGACGTGCCGAACCGGGGCCGGATAGTCTATGGAGAAATGGGCAAAAAATCAGGAGGATCGGGCGTATGCCTGCTTCTCTGGCAAGCCTGCCAGAGAATCAGGCAAAAAACGGGCAGGATCAAGCAGCGCGTGGCGGCTGCTTGCGACGCATACTGTTCGCACCCCGGCCAGCTGCGTTCGGCGCCCCATCCCGGGGCGTACGGACCCGCCGCGCCGCAGAAGGAGCACCACCATGCGATACAAGAAATTTGGCAGCACCGGCCTTTTCGTTTCGGAACTCTGCCTGGGCACCATGACCTTTGGCGGCGAAGGCGAACTGTGGAGCAAGATCGGCAACCTGCAACAGGAAGACGCCAACCGCCTGGTGGGCCGCGCCCTGGAAGCAGGCGTCAACTTCATCGACACGGCCGACGTGTATTCCGAAGGACGTTCGGAAATCATCACGGGCCAGGCGCTGCGTGATCTGAAAGTGGCACGAGACGACGTGGTCATCGCCACCAAGGTGTTTGGCCAGACCGGCGCGGGTGTGAATGCGCGTGGAAATTCGCGCGTGCACATTCTGGATGGCGTGAAGAAAAGCCTGTCGCGCTTGCAGCTGGATCATATCGACCTCTACCAGATCCACGGCTTTGACCCGGCCACGCCCATTGAAGAAACCGTGCGCGCGCTGGACACGCTGGTCCAGCATGGCCACGTGCGTTACGTGGGAGTGTCCAACTGGGCCGCCTGGCAGATCATGAAGGCGCTGGGCATTGCCGAACGCCTGGGGCTGGCGCGCTTTGAATCGCTACAGGCGTATTACACGATTGCGGGGCGCGATCTGGAGCGCGAGCTGGTCCCGATGCTGCAAAGTGAAGGCGTGGGCCTGATGGTGTGGAGCCCGCTGGCCGGCGGCTTGCTCAGCGGCAAATACAGCCGCGACGGCTCCGCTGAAGCCGGCAGCCGCCGCGCGGCCTTCGACTTCCCGCCGGTGGACCGCGACCGCGCGTACGACAGCATCGACGTCCTGAAATCGGTGGCCGATGCGCGCGGCGTGTCGGTGGCGCAGGTGGCGCTGGCGTGGTTGCTGCACCAACAGGTGGTGACCAGCGTCATCATCGGGGCCAAGCGGGTAGACCAGTTGGACGACAACCTGGCGGCAACCGCCATCAAGCTGACGCAGGATGAGCTGGCGGCGCTGGACAAAGTCAGCGCGCTGCCGCCGGAATATCCAGGCTGGATGCACGTGCGCCAGGGCGAGTTCCGCCGTAAGCAATTGGCGGAATCGGGCGCGGTGTAAAAGGCGCTGGCCCGCCTGCGTGGCAGGCGAGCCCAGGTCGTCGGCCTGTTCGACGAGGGAACCGAGAGGCGCGCGAAACGGGGACGGCGCGAGTAGAATCTTTGCGTTCCGTCCCCGCCTTGAAGATCTTCCATGACACATCGCTTTCCCGCCAGCCTGCCCCTTGTGACGATCAAGCCGCGGTTGGCGGCGCTGGCCCTCGTCGCCCTGGCAATGGCCACGCCCGCCGGCGCCGCGCCGCAGCCCTCGTTTGACTGCGCCAAGGCCACGGCCGACGTAGACCGCGCCATTTGCGCCAGCGATGCACTGGCCGCCCAAGACGCCAGCATCGCGCGCCGCTTTGCCGAGGCCAAGAAGGCGTTTGACCCCGACACCGCCCGCGCGTTGACGCAAGACCAGCGCTACTTTGTCGGCGTACGCAACGAAGACTATGCCGAACCGGGCAGCGCCAGCGAGCGCGCCGAAAGCTTGGCCGACCGCCTGAAGTACCGCGACGCATTTCTTGCGTCGCTGGTGCTGACGCCGCGCCAGGGCTTTGAGGGTAGCTGGGACAACCTGGCCGGCGGCATCACGATAGTCCGGCAGGCGGATGGCAAGCTGATGGTCGAGGCCCAGGCCGCGCAGCCGCAGAATGCGCGCTGGTTGTGCGACGCCAGCGGCGTGGCCACGGTCAAGGGCGACACGCTGGTGGTCGAGGCGGACGACCCCGGGGGTTGGACGCTGACGCTGTCGCGCAAGGGCGCGGCGCTTATCGTGGTGGATACGCCTCCCGCGAAGGACAAGGCGGCGGGTGGCCCGCCGTATTGCGGCATGAATGGCGCGATGGGCGGCGTCTACTTCCCCGTGCGTCAACCCTAGGCCGCCCAGGGGGCGGCGACTAGAATGTGTGTCGCGTTGCCGTAGGCACGCTCTTCGTTTGAAGGGAATCGCGTGGCCATTCCGTATTTGCGCCGGCTGACAGCCGTCAGCCGCAGCCCGCAAGCCAACAGGCATCTAGCCTATTTCCTGACCTTCACCGCCGGCGCGGTCAACGCGGGTGGCTTTCTGGCCGTCCAGCAGTACACCTCGCACATGTCCGGCATTGTCTCGATGATGGCGGACCACATGGCGCTGGGGGGCATGGTGGTGGTGTTGCAGGGCGTGGCCGCGCTGCTGTCATTCCTGGCCGGGGCGGCCAGCTCCGCCTTCCTGATCAACTTCGGGCGGCGGTCTCACCTGGCCAGCGAGTACGCCTTGCCGCTGCTGCTGGAGGCGGTGTTGCTGCTGGTCTTCGGCTTGCTGGGCGCCAACCTGGAAACGCTGCGTTGGTTCTACGTGCCCGGCACCGTGATGCTGCTGTGCTACATCATGGGCCTGCAAAACGCGATGATCACCAAGGTGTCGCGCTCTGAAATCCGTACCACGCACGTGACAGGCATGGTGACCGATATCGGCATCGAAGTGGGCAAGCTGTTTTACTGGAACGTGGCCAAGAGCGACGCCCAACACACGCCGCCGGTGCGCGCTGACCGTGGCAAGCTGGTCGTGCTGAGCCTGATGGTCACGTTGTTTTTCGTAGGCGGCGTGACGGGCGCGTACTCGTTCTTTCACTTCGGCTTCGGGTCGACCTGGCCCTTGGCGCTGCTACTGACCTTGCTGGCCGCCGTGCCCATCGGGGACGACATCCGCAGCCTGTTCCGCCGCGTGTAGCGCATTACCGCGTGGCCTTGCGGGCGACGGCGTGGCCCAGGAACACTTGCAACGCGGCCAGGGTTTCGTAATGCAGTTGTTCCAGCCTGGCGTCTTTTATAGGTTCGGTGATGGCGGTGCCCTGGGGCGTAAGGCGATACGGCTCGCCCAGCAACCGGGCCATGTCGATCTGGTAAAAGCTGGCGTCGCCGTAGGGGCGCTTGCCGTCGATCATGGGCATGGGCCAGAAGCGATCGCCTTCGCGCAGCACGGCTTGCAGCTCTTGCGGGCCGGCCTCGCGCCACACGGCAGCGCGCAACACCGTCAGGTGCTCGGCGCGCAGCGTGAAGCCGCCTTGCGCGTCCACGCCGCTTTGCGGAAAGTCGAACGTGTCTTTCATCTCGGGCGGCAACGTGTAGCGGCCGGGGGCGAGTTTGCCCATCGACGCCACAAAGGCCGGCACCACGCGGCACACTTCCGCCAGGCGTTGGATGGCCAGCGCATCGTCCGACGTTTTCAGTGCGCGGCGCGCGATGGCCAGCGTGTCGGGGCCGCCCAGCAGCGGTTGTTCAAAATCGATGCCCGGCGCGCCGGATTCAATAGGAACCCACAGCACGCGCAGCAGCCGTATCAGCGCCGCGTGCTGGGCCGTGATCGGAATGGCCTCGATCGGCGTGGCGAAGACTTGCCGGATGATGGGCTTGCGATCGGTTGCGGCCAGCGCGCGCAGCGGCGCCAGCAGCAGGCCGCCCAGGCCGAGACTTCGACCCAGCCCCAGCCCCGCCAGCAACCGGCGACGCATCATGATGGGGGGGCCGTTCATTTGCGCAGCTCGTCCAGCGCGGACTGGGCCAGCGGGTAGCCGGGCTGGATGCGCAACGCGTCTTCATAAGACAGACGTGCGTCGGTCTGCCGGCCCAGGCGCCGCAGCAAATTACCCTGGTTGGTCAGGATCAGTGCGCTGGCCGGTTTGGCGCGCACGGCCTTTTGGTAGGCATCCAGCGCGTCGGCCTGGCGGTCCATGCCGTCCAGCAACGCCGCCTGAAGGTTGTAGCCGATGCTCCAGTCGGGAAAACGGCTGGTCAGTGCTTGCGCGGTAACGAGCGCGTTGGGCAGGTCCTTGCGCTGTGCCTGCGCGCCCGCCTTGTTGATGTACGCCCACTTGTCGTCCGGATTCAGCTTGATGGCCTCATCGAACAGGTCCTGGGCGGCGGGCAGGTTGCCTTGCTGCGCTTGCAGCTTGCCCAGGAAGAGCCTGACGTCGGCGTTGCGCGGATCTTGCTTGGCCATCTCTTCGGCCACGCGCTGCGCCTCTTGCGGATCGTTGGCCCGCAAGGCGGCGGATACCCGCGAGTTCAGCGTCTGCATGGCCGGGGGCAGTTGCTGGATGCGCGCATGCAGCGCTTCGTTTTCCGCGCGCAGTTCGGCTTGATACGCGTGGTCGAGCTGTGCGGCGCTTTGCGCATGGGCGGCCGGCAGGGCCAGGGCGGCAAGCGCCGATCCCAATAAGCAGGCAAGCAAACGGCGGCGTAGGGTCGCAAGCATGGCGTTCGGCGGTTCCTGGAAGAGGTGGATGCTGGCACGCGCAGGTGCCGCACGTGTTGGACGCCTACGATACCGGAACCGCGGCGCGCGGTAAAAAAGAGAGGTGCTGAAAAAGTCAGCATCGCGCGGCAAAAGGCGCCACGAAAAAGCCGAACGCAAAAAAGCCCGGCGCAAGGGCCGGGCCTGGAACCAGGGCCCCGCGGGGCCGGCCCTCAATCAGTTGGGCATCAGCACCGTATCCACGACATGGATGACGCCGTTGGACTGATAGACGTCGTACGTGCTGATGGTCGACATACCGCCCTTTTCGTCCTTCAAGGTCAGGTTGTGCTTGCCGTTCATCATCACCCAGAGCTTGCCGCCGCTGGCCGTTGTCAGTTCCGTCTTGCCGCCGCCCTTCTTGATCCTGGCCGCCAGCGCGTCGAAGTCCAGCTTGCCGGGCACCACGTGGTAAGTCAGGATCTTGGTCAGCGTGGCCTTGTTTTCAGGCTTGACCAGCGTGTCCACCGTGCCCGCGGGCAGCTTGCCGAAGGCGGCGTTGGTAGGCGCGAACACCGTGAACGGGCCGTTGCCCTGCAACGTATCGACCAAACCCGCCGCCTTCACCGCAGCCACCAGCGTCGTGTGGTCCGCGGAATTGACCGCGTTGGCGACGATGTTCTTGGCGGGCATCATCGCCTGGCCGCCCACCATCACGTCGGCCGCGAAAGTGGGCGACAGGGTCAGGGCAGAGGAAGCGATGGCAATCTGGGCTAGCAATTTCATGACGATCTCCTTTTGTGTGGCCGTCATGAGGAGATACGTGGCCAGCCTGCGATTGGATGCGTGAATCTTCCTGGGACAAACCCTGATCAAATGACCTTGCCGCTGAGAACCACCGGGCCGGTGGGGATGCCATTGGGCGCGCCGCCTTCCGGTTCCAGCGTAATGGCAACGGTGTCACCCTGTTGCGGCAGCTGGCTGGGGGCAAGCACCGTGGTCTGGCCGGGTAGCACCACGCCCAGCGAACGCGGCGCCTGTCCCGGCGAAATCGCCCACAGTTCCAGTGCGCGGCCGTCGGCCAGTGCGACCAGGTCCTGCATGGGCTGCACGGCAAGGCGGTTGTCCGGCAGCGTGTTCACGACCATGGCGCCGGGCACCTTGTCGTTGGACAGCACGGCAACGGTGCGGACCTGGACAGGTTCGGTGGGCGGCTTGAGCATCAAGAAGGCCAGCACCACGACAGCGGTTGCCAGGCCAGCGGATACGGCGCGCCACCAGGACAGGGCTCGCGGGGGCGCCAGCGTGCGGGTGGCGGTGGGGGCTGGCGCGATGCGGGCGGCAATGGCCTGCCAGACATGCGCGGGCGGCGTTTCGGGCGGCAAGGCCAACGCCAAGGGAAGCAGGCGGTCTTCCCATTCGGCCACGGCGCGGCGCAGGCCGGCGTCGTCGCGCATCAGCTTGATGAAGCGTTGCCGCGCACCCGCGCGCAAACCGCCCAGCACGTAGTCGGCGGCCAGGCGATCCTGCAATTCGGGGTGGCGGTAGTTCATTCCAAGCACCTTTTCAACCGTTGCAAGCCCCGGCGTATCCAGCTCTTTATCGTTCCCAGCGGCGTGTCCAAACGCGCCGCGATGTCGGGATGCGCCAGGTCGTCAAAAAACGCCATGGCGATGGCAACACGCTGCGGCCCTTCCAGTTCGCCCATGCAATCAGCCAGCCGGCGGCCTTCCTGGTTGCTTTGCAGACGCGCCAGCGGACCGGGGCTGTCATCGGCCATGGCCAGCGTCAAGGTGTCGTCCGGGTCCGGCACCACCACATCGGGCCGACGAAGGCGGTCGATGCAGCGATTACGAACGATGCGAGTCATCCACGTCATCGGCTGGCTTTGCGTAGCCTGGTACTGTCCGGCCTGGCGCCAGATCGATACGAAACACTCTTGCAGCACGTCTTCCGCGGCAGCCTGGTCTCTTAACATACGTCTGGCCAGCGCAAACAGATGCGGGGACGCAAGGCGATAAATCTCGGCCAGTGCGGATTCACGTTTTTCCGCGCACTGGACAAGCAGGGCCTGAAGGTGTTGAGCGTCGGGCATCGGTTCCTAAGGGGAAGGGCATGCTGGAGCAGAGCATACCGGCCCATGGCGTTGGCGTCACTTAGTTGACGACACTTAGTTGAGGGCACTTCGTTGGCGTCGCGTCGTTGGCGTCACCTATTTATTGCGGCACTACAATGCCCCGCACCGGATCGCGCCTTGGCGCGCGCCGCCGTCCCGGGCCCCGGCCGGCCCGGAAAAAAGCGTATAGCTTGCAATCGAAACACAGGAGGAGCAGACACGACATGGACGCAGAATTCTGGTTGGAACGCTGGCGCGAAGGGCGCACGCACTTTCACCAAACCCGGATTACGCCGCTCTTGCAGAAGTACTGGCCCACGTTGGCCGTACCGAAGGGTGGACGGGTATTGGTGCCCCTATGCGGCAAGTCGCTGGACATGGTCTGGTTGGCGGCGCAGGGGCATACCGTACTGGGCGTGGAACTGTCCCAGTTGGCGGTGGAGCAGTTCTTCACTGAAAACGAGTTGCGGCCCGTGACGCATGAATCCGTCTACGGCAAGCACTACGTGGCGGGCAACATTGAAATCATCCGCGGCGACATCTTCAAGCTGGACTCCCAGCTGCTGTCGCACTGCGTGGGCGCTTACGACCGCGCGGCGCTGGTGGCGTTGCCCGAAGACATGCGGGCCGACTACGTGCGCCACGTATACGGGCAGCTATCGCCCATTGCCCGGGGTTTGCTGATTACGCTGGACTATCCGCAAGAAGAAATGGCGGGGCCGCCGTTCGCGGTGGTGGACAGTGAAGTGCAAGCCATTTTTGCGGGCGTGGCGCCGGGGGGGG
>NZ_JBLVOL010000033.1:68418-73744 GCF_053543755.1 Achromobacter semiaridum
GCCCCGCCGCGACATTCTTGACAAAGAGCCCAAGTTTCAAGGGGCGGGCGTCAGCCGGCTGGACACCGTGGTGTACCGGCTGGGCGTGCAAGACGCCTGATCCGCGGGCGGGCGGCGGCGCGGCGCGCCTACAGGCTTACAGGCTCAGGTCATCAGCCAGCCGCCCGCCACATCCAGCACCTGGCCGGTCACGAACCGAGCCTGGTCGGACGCAAAAAACAGGCAGGCGTCGGCCACTTCCTCGGGGGTGCCCAGCCGCCGCAGCGCCGTTACCCGCGCCACCGCATCGTTGATTTCCTGCGGCACGCTTTTCAGCAGCGGCGTGCTGATGCGCCCCGGGGCCAGCCCGTTCACCGTCACGTTGAATTCGCCCAGCTCGGCAGCCCAATGCCGGGTCAGCCCAAGCAGCCCCGCCTTGGTGGCCGCGTAATGCGCCGCCACGATGTCGCAATACGCCTTGCCCGCCACCGATGACATATTGATCACGCGGCCCTGGCGCTGCTGGACCATGTGCGGTGTGGCCAGGCGCGTCATGTAGAACACGCTGTTCAGGTTGACCGACACCACCTTGTCCCATTCGCCGGGCGGCATTTCCCAGACCTTCAATGCGCGGCCGTCCGTCTTGGGCGAAATGCCCACGTTGTTCACCAGGATGGTTGCCGCGCCCAGCTCGGTGGTGATGCGGTCGTAGGCAGCTTGGCATTGATCGAAATGAGCCACGTCGGCGGGTACGAACGCGACGTCGTGGCCGCGTTTTTGCAGGACCTTTTCGTAGGCCTGTCCAGCCCGGGCATTGAAATCGATCAGCCCGACGCGGCCGCCTTCAGCCAGAAAGCCTTCAACGATGGCCGATCCGATGCCGCCCACCGCGCCCGTCACGATGGCGACCTGGCCATCAAAGCGTCCGCTCATGCTTGCACCTTCAGCATGATCTTGCCGATATGCCGGCTGCTTTCCATCAAGGCATGCGCGCGGTGCGCGTCGGCCAGCGGGAAGACCTCGTGGATCAGCGGCAGGCATTGGCCCTGTTCCATCAAGGGCATGACCTTTTCCGCCAAGGACCGGGCAATGGCGCCCTTGTCCTCGTCCGAACGCGGGCGCAGCGTCGACCCGGTGAATTGCAGGCGCTTGGTCATGATGGGCAACGCGTCGATCTCGGCCTTGCTGCCTTCCAGGAAAGCGATCTGCACCAGCCGGCCGTTCACCGCCAACAGCCGGATGTTCTTGTTGATGTACGACCCGCCCACCATGTCCAGGATGACGTCCACGCCCGTGCCCTGGGTGGCGTCGCGCACGGCGGTTTCGAAGTCGGTGTCGCGGTACAGCAGCGCATGATGCGCGCCGGCCTTCACGCAGGCGTCCGCCTTGGCCCGGTTGCCCACGGTGGTCCAGACCTGCGCGCCGAATGCGCGGGCCAGCTGGATGGCCGTCAGCCCGATGCCGCTGGAGCCGCCATGCACCAGGAATTTTTCGCCGGACGACAGGCGGGCGCGGTCAAACACATTGGTCCAGACCGTGAAGTAGTTTTCGGGAATGGCGGCGGCGGTCAGCATGTCCAGCCCGCGCGGCACGGGCAGGCAGTGGCGCTCGTCGGCCAGGCAATACTGGGCATAGCCACCGCCGGGCGTCAACGCGCAGACGGCGTCGCCCACCTTCCACGCGGTGACGTCAGGGCCGACGCCGATAATCGTGCCGGACACTTCCAGCCCCAGGTAGGGGGATGCACCGGGTGGCGGCGGGTACGAGCCCGAACGTTGCAGCACGTCGGGGCGGTTGACGCCGGCGTAGGCCACTTCGATCAGCACCTGGCGGCCCGTGGGCGCTTCCATGTCGCGTTGGGCGACCTGCATGCAATCAGGCGCGCCGCCCTTGCCATGGTCGATGAATGTGCAGCGTAGGGACATAGGGGAATCCTGAGGTTCAGTGGCCCAGATAGGCCTTTTTGACGAGGGGGTCGCTAAGCAGTTCGGCGCCTGTGCCGGTGCGCACGATGGCGCCGTTTTCCAGCACGTAGCCCCGGTCGGCAAGCCGCAGCGTGCGAAACACGTTTTGCTCCACCAGCAGCACCGTCACGCCATGCGAAGTCACGTTGCGGATGATGTCGAACATCTGCTGCACCAGCAGCGGTGACAAGCCCAGCGATGGCTCGTCGAACACCAGCAGCTTGGGGTCCGCCATCATGCCGCGCGCAATCGCCACCATCTGCTGTTCACCACCCGACAGCGACCCGGCGTATTGCGACAAGCGTTCTTTGACGCGCGGGAAAATGCGCAGCACCTCGTCCAGCTTGCGGGCCACGATGGGGCGCGCCGCGCGCTTGTAGGAACCCATCAGCAGGTTGTCCTTCACCGTGAAGTGCGGGAACAGCTGGCGGCCTTCGGGAATCATCGTGATGCCGGCATCCACGATGTCGTAGGGGTTGCGGTTGGTCAGGTCCCGCCCTTCGAACTCGACCTTGCCCTGCATGGCCGGAATAACGCCGCACAGCGTCTTCAGCGTGGTGGTCTTGCCCGCGCCGTTGGCGCCGATCAGGGTCACGATTTCGCCCGCGTTCACTTCGAAGTTCAGGCCGTTGAGCACCTGGCTCTTGCCATAGCCCGACGACAGATTCGACACCTTAAGCATCCTGGTACTCCTTGCCCAAATACGCCTCGATGACGGCGGGGTTCTCGACCACGTCCTTCGGCGCGCCGCTGACCAGCACGGCGCCTTCGTTCAGGACGATGATGCGGTCGGACAGCGCCATCGTGGCTTGCATCATGTGTTCGATCAGCAGCACCGACACGCCCGAATCGCGGATGCGCCGGATCATCTGGATCGACTTCTCGATGTCGGTCGGGTTCAGGCCCGCCATCACCTCGTCCAGCAGCAGGATGCGCGGCTTGATCGCCAGCGCGCGGGCGATTTCCAGCCGCTTCATGCCGCCCACCGTCAGGCTGCGCGCCTCGGTGTTCAGGTACTTGACCAGGTCCGTCTGTTCCGCCACCTTCAGCGCGATCTGTTCGGCTTCGTCACGGTTGGACGTGCGTATGAACGCGCCCAGCATGATGTTCTCCAGCACCGTCAGGCCGGTGAACGGCTTGGCGATCTGGAAGGTCCGGCCCAGGCCCTTGTGCGCGAACTCGTCCGGCGTCTTGCAGGTGACCCAGTTGCCGTCGGCGTCCAGCATCGAAATATCGCCCTTGTCCGGCGACAGAAAGCCCGACAGCAGATTGAACACCGTGGTCTTGCCCGCGCCGTTCGGCCCGATCATGCCCAGGATTTCGTTCTGGTTCAGCGTCAGCGATACGTCGTTGGTGGCGCGCAGCCCGCCAAAGCTCTTGAACAGCTTGTCCGCCTTCAACACCGGCTGGTCAGTGCGGGTCGCGGCGCGCAAACGCAGTTCGTCAGCCAGTTGCGGCTTCTTGCGCGGCGTGCCCAGATACGGCAAGCGCGCCAGTCCACGTTCAATAGCGGGGCCGAATGCGCCCGCCAGCCCGCGCGGAATGGTCAGCACCACGGCCACCAGGATCAGGCCGTAGATCAGCCCGTGCATGCCGTTGCCCACGCTGGACAACCAGCCGCGCGCGAGTTCGGCGATGGGCAGCACCAGGAACGTGCCGGCGATGGGGCCGGCCACCGTGCCCAGCCCGCCGATCAAGGCGAACATGGCCACCTGGATCGACAGCTCCAGCGAGAACGCGGAACTGGGGTCCACGAACGTCAGGTACGTGATGTGGAACGTGCCGATGATGCTGGTCAGCATGGCCGAGACGACGGCCGCGATGATCTTGACCCGCACGGTGTGAATGCCCACGGCCAGCGCGGCGTCCTCGCGTTCTCGGATCGCGATCAGGTAGTGGCCGATGCGCGATTTGCGTATCGCCCACGACACCCACGTCACGAACAGGAACAGGCCGAACGCGATGATCACGTAGTTCATCTTTTCGCGGAACACGATCCACGCCCAGCCGATATTGAGCGGCAGGCTGATGCCGCTGGAACCGCCCGTCCAGCTTTCCTCGTGGATGACCAGCAGCCGCACCACTTCCAGGATGGCGATGGTGGCCAGCGCGAAGAAGGGACCGCGCAGGCGCAACGTGGGATAGCTGATCAGGATGGCGACGGCGGCCGAGATGGCCGCGCCCGCCAGCATGCCGATCCACGGCGATATGCCGAAGTTCTGCGTCAGCAGCGTGGCGGTGTAGCCGCCGATGCCGTAGAACACGGCATGGCCCAGCGACAGTTGGCCGGCATAGCCGCCGACGATATTCCACGCCACGGACAGCGAGGCGAAGACGAACAGCAAGACAAAAAGGTTGGTCCAGAAAGGCGTGCCCATGACGGCGGGCACGAGGAACATCACGATCAGCAAAATCAGGCTGACGTAGGCTTTGGGGCTTCGAAAGTCGGGAAACACGTCTCGCTCCTTGTGGCTCTGATCACTCTGTGCCGACGCCGAACAGGCCGTTCGGTCGCAGGACAAGGATCAAGAGGAAGATCCCGAAATACACGACCTCTTTCAGGTCGGGGGCGATGTAGTAACCGGCCAGCGTATCCACGATGCCGATGATCATGGACCCGGCCACGGCGCCATACAGGCTGCCTAGCCCGCCCAGCACCACGATCACGAAAGCGGTCAGCACGAAGTACGTGCCCACCGTCGGAAACACCGGATACTGCGGCGCCAGCAGGCCGGCCGCGATGCCGACGAACGCGGTGCCCAGGCCGAACGCAATGGCATAGACGTTGTTCACGTTCACGCCCATCAGCGTGGCGGCATAGCGATGCTGGGCCACGGCGCGCAGGGCGCGGCCAAGGTAAGTGCGGTGCATGAACAGGTGCAGCAACACGGCCAGACTGATGCCGATCACGAAGGTGATCAACTGTCCGGTCACCATCGAGAAGTTGCCTACGTCGATGGCGTTCGTGCCCAGTTCCACCGGCGCGCGATACACGTTGGCGCCGAAGATCACCAGCGCCAGGTTCAGCAAGATGGTGGACACGCCCACCGTGGCGAAAATCTGAATGTGCTGGTCGGCGTTGAGCAGCGGCTGGATGATGCCTTTTTGCGTCAGTGCACCCAGCGCGAACAGAATCACCGCAACGGGAACCAGCCCCACATACGGGTGGACGCCGAATTGCGCGGCAATCAGATAAACCAGATACATGCCGATCATCAGGAACTCGCCATGCGCGAAGTTCACGACGCGCACCACGCCGAAGATCAGTGTCAGCCCCAGGCTGATGATGGTGTACGCGCCGCCCAGCAACAGGCCGTTGATGACCAGTTGAATGAAGATATCCATGGTGCAACCTCTTAGAGCGGGATGCGGCCCCGGGGGGG
>NZ_JBLVOL010000033.1:73792-96318 GCF_053543755.1 Achromobacter semiaridum
CGGGGGCGCGCGTGTCCCGGGAAACATCAGGCGCCCCCGAGCGCCTGATCACTGGCGTCGCGCTTACTTCTTGAAGACGGGCTTGCCAAGTGCGAGGTTGCTGGGCGCAATGGTGACGAGCTTGCCGTCCTGCCACTGCATGACGTAGAACGTCGAGGCGTTGTTCTGGCCGTCTTCGCCAAAGTCGAACGCCCAGCCGTTGGCCGTTTGGCCGGCCGGCTTCTTGTAGGCCATGACGGCGGCGCGGATCTTGTCCTTGTCGGTGGACTTGGCGTTGCCGATGGCTTCGAAGAATGCCTTGGCGCCCACGTAGTTCGTCAGGCTGTGGCCCGACTGCGGGTCGCTTTTGTACGTGGCTTTGTAGGCTTCCAGGAACTTGTCCAGGCCCGGCGCGCCCGCCGGGTTGATGGACGACTGGGGAAAGTCCAGATCGAACACGCCGTTCATGTCGGCGCCCACGGCCTTGGCCGTATCGGCCAGCGAATAGCCGCCACCCGCGCCGATCACGACCTTGGGCTTGAAGCCCGCCGCGCGTGCCTGGCTGAAGTACAGGATGGCGTCGTTCTGGTAGGCCGTTTGCAGCACGACGTCGACCTTGGCGCCCTTCAGGCGCAGGATCAACGACGACAGGTCAACGGTCTTGGCCGAATACGGCAGCACTTCGGCCACGGTGTAGCCCAGTTCCTGCGCGCGCTTTTTCTCGGTGGCCGCCACGTCGGTGCCATAGGGCCCGTCTTCGTGGATGATGCCGATCTTGATGTCCTTGGGGTTCAGCCCCATGCCCGGGGCAATGGTGTCATGCAGCGCGTTGACGACCGACACGCCATACAGCGCCGTATTGGGGTTGCTGCGGAACAGGTATTTGTAGCCGCGCGTGGTGATCTTGTGGGCGGTGGCGCCCAGTTCAAAGTACGGCACGCCGGCCAGTTCCGTCACGGGCGAGGCCGCGTACGAGATGCCCGACGCGTAGCTGCCGAACACGCCCACCACGTTGGCTGAAATCAGGCGCTTGGTTTCCGACACGGCCTGCGTCGGGTCCACGGCGTCCGCCTTGATGATTTCGATCTTCTCTCCGTTGACGCCGCCGGCGGCGTTGATCTCGTTGACGGCCAGTTCCAGACCGCGATAGCTCTCTTGACCCAGAAGCGCAAGCGCACCGCTGAACGGGAAGAGGGCACCCACCTTCATGTCGGCCGCTGCGGTGCCGCTTGCCAGTGCGCCACACACGCCCAGCGCCAAAATAATTTTATTGAACTTGAACACTGTCTACGCTCCTTTGTCGGTATGGGATGCGGACTGTCTTGAGTGCTGTCCGTCTTTTTTAAATATATGATATATGCGCCGGTCAGGTACAAAAACCCCGACTTGGATTCTAGTGGGGGCCGCAGCAAGCCGAATCGGGGAATTCCCTAAAGCCGCATGAATAAAGCCTTAGCGGCCGATGGGGCGGGAAATTAACCGCAATATTCCGCATGGCGAAAGGCGCCCGGCTGAGGCCGCTGCATGCGGCCAAACGGGCATAAAAGCCCGCGCTTTGTCATATATCGTATATGATCGGATGCAAGCTTTTCCATAAAAACCAGGAGACAACAGCATGTTCGAGGAAGTCGATTTCGCCGGCAAAAAGGTGCTGATCACCGCCGGCGCGGATGGTCTGGGTTTGGAGATGGCCAAGGTTTTCCATCATGCGGGCGCCACGGTTTTCGTCTGCGACGTGAACGAAACCCGGGTGGCCGCCATTCCGTCCGAGCTGCCGGGCGTGCAGGCCATGGTGGCCGACGTGTCCGACGAAGATAGCGTGGGCGCGCTCTTTGCCGCCGTCAAGCAGAAATTGGGCGGGCTGGACATCCTGATCAACAACGCCGGCGTCGCCGGCCCCACGGGCTATGTCGAGACCCTGTCCAAGGCCGATTGGGACCGCACGCTGGCCGTGAACATCACCGGCCAGTTTCTGTGCGCGCGTCAGGCCATCCCCCATTTGAAGGAGTCCAAGGCGGGCGTGATGATCAACCTTTCGTCCGCTGCCGGCCATCTGGGCTTTGCCGGGCGCTCGGTGTATTCGGCATCCAAGTGGGCGGTGATCGGGTTCACCAAGTCGCTGGCCATCGAGCTGGGCCCGCACGGCATCCGCGTCAACGCCATCCTGCCGGGCGCCGTGGAAGGCCCGCGCATCCGCGCCGTGATCGCCGCCAAGGCCGACACGCTGGGGCGGCCGGTTGAGGAAATTGCCGCGCAGTACGAAAACCAGGCGGTGCTGGGCCGCATGGTCACCGCGCGCGATATCGCCAACATGGTGCTGTTCAACGCCAGCGAGGCCGCCCGCAGCGTGACCGGGCAGGCCATCGTGGTGGACGGCTTCACGCAGAAGCTCTACTGATGGACGCAAATTCCGCGGCACCCGTTGCCGCCATCATCGGCACCGGCCTGATCGGCCAGGGCTGGGCCATCGTGTTTGCGCGCATGGGGTGGCGGGTACGCCTTCATGACGTAAATGCCGCCATGTTGGCCGAGGCCCGCACGCTGATCCTGCAACAGCTGCACGAGTTGCAAGCGCAAGGGCTGTTGACTGACGCCGACACCATCATCGACCGTGTGCACGTTGCCGACAGCCTGGCCGATGCGGTCAAGGGCGCCTGCTACATCCAGGAAAACTCGCCCGAGAAGGTCGACATCAAACGCGCCTTGTTCACCGAGCTGGACGCGGTTGCCGAGCCCGACGCGGTGATCGGCAGTTCCACGTCCAGCATTCCGGCCAGCCAATTCACCGAGCATTTGCCCGGGCGGCACCGCTGCCTGGTGGCGCACCCGGTCAACCCGCCGTATCTGATCCCGGTGGTGGAGCTTTGCCCCGCACCGTGGACGAGTCCCGAGGCGCTGGAGGCGGCAAGCCGCATCATGGCCGCCATCGGCCAAAAGCCCGTGCGGCTGCGCCGGGAGATCGAAGGCTTCATCTTGAACCGCCTGCAAGGCGCCTTGTTGCATGAAGCCTTTCGCCTGGCGAAAGAGGGCATCGCCAGCGTCGAGGACATCGATACCACCGTCAAGGACGGCCTGGGCTTGCGCTGGTCGTTCATGGGGCCTTTTGAAACCATCGACTTGAACGCGCCGGGCGGCATTGCGGATTACTGCGCGCGCTATGGCGGGCTGTACCAGTCCATCGGCGCGGACCAAACCGAATGCGTGGCCTGGGACGCGCCACTGGTGGATGCGCTGGCCGACGAGCGCCGCCAGCTACTGCCACAACAGGACCTTGCCAAGCGCCGCTTCTGGCGCGACGAAAAACTGATGCGCTTGATGCGCCACAAACAACAGGACGGAGACAACAATGGCTAAGCCCAAACAGAAAGTCGTCATCACCTGCGCCGTGACGGGCGCCATCCACACGCCCAGCATGTCGCCGCACCTGCCGGTCACGGCGGATGAGATCGCCGAAGCCGCCATCGGTGCGGCCAAGGCCGGCGCAGCGGTGCTGCACCTGCATGCGCGGGACCCGCAAACGGGCAAGCCGTCGCAAGACCCGGCGCTGTTCAAGCCGTTTTTGGAACGCATCAAGAACGAGACCGACGCCATCATCAACATCACGACCGGTGGCAGCCCGCACATGACGGTCGAAGAACGCATGCGCCCGGCCACGACGTTCAAGCCGGAGCTGGCGTCGCTGAACATGGGGTCGATGAACTTTGGCCTGTTCCCGATGTTGGACCGCTTCAAGGACCTGAAGCACGATTGGGAACGCGAGCATCTTGAGAACAGCCGGTCGCTGATTTTCCGCAACACGTACCAGGATATTGAATCGATCCTGACGCTGGGCAACGCCAATGGCACGCGCTTTGAATTCGAGTGCTACGACATCAGCCACCTTTACAACCTGGCGCACTTCGTTGACCGCGGGCTGGTGAAGTCGCCGCCCTTCATCCAGTCGGTATTCGGCATCCTGGGCGGCATTGGCCCGCACCCGGAAGACTTGATGCACATGAAGCGCACCGCCGACCGCTTGTTCGGCAACGATTATGAATGGTCCATCCTGGGGGCCGGGCGCAATCAGATGCCGTTGGCCACCATCGGCGCGGCAATGGGGTCGAACGTTCGGGTGGGGCTTGAGGATTCGTTGTGGATCGGGCCGGGCCAGCTGGCCGAGTCGAACCGGTCGCAGGTCGAGCGCATTCGCACCATTGTCGAAGCGCTGAACCTGGAAGTGGCTACGCCCGACGAAGCGCGCGCCAAGCTGGGGCTGAAGGGGCGGGAAAACGTGGCGTTCTGATCGGCAAGCGCGGCGGGCCAGGGCTGCCGCGCTGCGTGGGGCGTGCCTAGGCGTGGCGGCGCAGCGCGTCCGCCAGCGTGGCGACGTTCAGCGGATGATCGAAGTTGGCGGCGTGGCGGGCCTTCAGGGTCAGTTCGGCCGCCAGCGTCAAGTCTGCATCGCTGGGCATGTCGGCCGCGCCCAGCTCGCGCAGCGTGGTGGGCAGGCCGACCTGCGCGTACCACTGCGTCAGGTCCGCCAGCATGCCGTCGTTGCGTTGCTCAAGATCCAGCTGCACCAGCAGGCCGACCGCCACTTGCAGGCCATGCAGCGCGGTGGCCACGCCGCCGATCTTGGGCAGGCCGCGCGTCAAGGCATGGGCAATCGACAAGCCGCCGCTTTCAAAACCGAGACCGCTCATGAGGATCATCGCTTCCACCACGCGCTCGAATGCAGGCGTGGGCTGGCCTGTGCCGGCCGCCGCCACGGCGTCCACGCCATCGGCCAGCAGCGTGCGCAGGCAGCCGTCGGCAATCAACTGCGCCGTCAGCAGGGGCGCGCCGTCGTACATGTTCTTGCCGCCGTTGCGCTGGCATTGTTCGGCTTCGAATTTCTTGGACACGGCATCGCCCAGACCGGCGCGGAAAAAATGCACGGGCGCGGTGGCGATGATGGCGGTGTCGACCAGCACGATCGTTGGGTTGAACAGCATGTGCTCGACCGCCAGGAGGTTGTGATGCGCGTCGTACAGCACGTAGTTCTTGCTGGTGGGCGCGTCGTTGGACGCCACCGTTGGCACCGTGATCAGATGGCAATGCGACGACTTGGCCACCGCCTTGCCGGCGTCCAGCGACTTGCCCCCGCCCACGGCGATCACCATGTCAATGCCGGCCGGCGCGGCTTGCGCGCGCAAGGCGTCGATCAGTTCGGGCGTCAGGTCGCCCTCGACAATCAGCGGTGTCACCGCAACGTCGTGCTGCGCGCACAGGCTTTCGATTCTTGGGCCCAGTACGCCATGGACGTAATTGTCGATGACCAGTGCCGCGCGGCGTCCGAACAGGGTGGCCGTCTGGCCCAGGGTGTCCAATGCGCCCGCGCCTTGAATGTAGCGGCTGGGCGCGCCAAAAATCTTCAGCATGAAGTCTTCCTATTTGCGTGGCACGGGAGGCCGGTAGTCGAGCTCTTTCTCGCGTTCGACCAACCAATCGATCATGATCTTGCCGCCCCAGACCAGGTCGGCCTGGATGGCGCTGCGCGCGGCTTCGGAGTCGCGGGCTTCAAGCGCTTCCAGCACGGCTTCGTGGCGGTGTTCGTTTTCGGAATAGTCCAGCCCCGCGGTCTTGACGTGAAACACCTTGAGGATCGGGCCCGTAATGACCCAGAACGATTCGACGGTGCTGCGCAAGATGGGCTTGTTGCTGGCTTCCAGGATGGCGAAGTGGAACTTGCGATTCAGGTAGCTGGCGCGCTTCGGATCGGTGGACGTGCAGGAGATGAAATCCTTCTGCAACGCGATCAGGTTGTCCAGCTGCTTGCGCGTGATGTTCTGCGCGGCTTCGGCTGCGCCCATGCCTTCCAGGTGAAAACGGATCTGCTGGATTTCCCGCAATTTTTCCGAATTCACATAAGGCACGTAGACGGCCGTGGCCGCCTGCATTTCCAAGCCCTGTTCGCTGATGAGCCGGAAGATGGCTTCGCGTACGGGCGTGATGGACACGCCCATCTCTTGAGCCAGTTCGCCGATGATCAGGCGTTCGCCGGGTTCGTACTGCCCATTGATGAGGGCATTGCGGATTTCGTTGTAGACCCTGACGGACAGGTTCTCTTTCTTTACCGGTTTAAGGCTGGGCATGACGTTTCGGGCTTGCTGTATTAGGGGGAACGGGTGAATCCGGGATGAATTCTAGCCCGCCATAGCCAATCCGAGCACAATGGGTATATTATATATCATATATTCTAACGAAGAAAGGACGCGCCATGCGCCACCACGAGGAGACCCCCACCGAGGGGGAAGTTGCGATGCTGCGGGAAAAGGCCCGCTACATCCGGCTGGAGACAATCAGGTTGATCGAAATTGCCAAGGTCGGGCATTACAGCTCGGTCTTTTCGTGCGCCGAGATCTTTGCGTCGCTGTACTACGACGTGATGCGGCTGCGTCCGGGCGAGCCGCATTGGCCCGATCGCGACCGCTTCCTGATGGGCAAGGGCCACGCCGCCGTCGGGCTGTTTCCGGTACTGGCCGATCACGGCTTCATCGACCGCGCGTTGCTGGACGGCTACACCCGCCTGGGCAGCCCGCTGGGCGACCACCCCGACATGAGCAAAGTGCCGGGCGTTGATTTCAGTTCCGGTTCGATCGGGCACGCGCTGTCCAACGGCGTCGGCATGGCGATGGGCGGGCGCATGAGCCAGCGCGACTTCAACGTCTTCGTGATGCTGGGCGATGGCGAAATGCAGGAAGGCCAGGTATGGGAAGCCGCGCTGTTCGCCGCCCACCACCGGCTATCTCGCCTGGTCGCCATCATCGACCGCAACGGCTACCAGTTGGACGGCAAGGTGGACGACGTGATGGGCGTGGAATCGCTGCGCGAAAAGTGGCTGGCGTTTGGCTGGGACGTGCACGAGGTGGACGGCCATAACCTGCACGACCTGACCGCGTTGCTGCGTCGACTGCGCGCGGACGACACGCGCGAGAAGCCCGCCTGCGTGATCGCCAAGACGATCAAGGGCAAAGGCGTGTCGTACATGGAAACCGAGCCGGGCTGGCATCTGGGCTACCTGGCGCCGCAAGACGCGCAAAGCGCGGTCGACGAAATTCTTTCCCGCGAGATCTGAATGGCACAGGCACAAGTCCTTTCCCCCGACTCCTGGCAGTACCGCGCGCTGAACGCGGTGAACCCCGGGCTGTCGTACCTATCCGATGCGCTGATCGAATTGGCCCAGGCCGGGCACCCGGTGGTTGCCGGGTCGGCCGACCTGCAATATTCCAACGGCTTGAATCGCTTCGCCACCGCGTACCCCGACCGCTACATCCAGTTCGGCATTTCAGAGCAGAACATGGTGTCGGCCGCCGCCGGCCTGGCCACCACCGGCATGATGCCGTTCGTGGCCACCTTCGCGTCCTTCCTGGGTTTGCTGTGCTGCGAACAAATCCGGATGGACGTTGCGTACACCAGGCTGCCTGTGCGTTTGATCGGACATCACACCGGCATCAGCCTGGGGTTTTACGGCACGTCGCACCACGCCACCGAAGACATCTCCACGATGCGCGCCCTGGCAGGCCTGACGGTGGTGTCTCCCGCCGACGGCCCGCAATTGGCCGCCGCCATCAAGGCATCGGTGAACTGGCCCGAGCCGATCTACTTTCGCATCGGACGCGGGCGCGATCCGCAGGTTTATGAAGACGGCACGCCGTTCGAATTCGGCCGCGCCATCGTGCATTCCACCGGCTCCGACCTGAACATCATTGCCTGCGGCATCACGCTGCATGCCGCGCTGGCAGCTGCCGAGCAATTGCGTGCAGACGGCCTGTCCGTTGGCGTGATCGACATGCCGACCATCAAACCGTTGGATCGCGACGCCGTGCTGGCCGCCGCCGGCCAGGCTCGCCGCATGATGACGGTGGAAGAGCACAATGTGCTGGGTGGGCTGGGGTCCGCGGTCGCGGAAGTGCTGGCCGATGCCGGCACCGGCACGCGCCTGCGCCGCCACGGCATCTACGACGAATACAGCCTGATCGCGCCGCCCACGACGCTCTACGCGCATTACCAGCTGGACGCGGCCGGTATCGGCGCGGTCGCCCGCGAAGTCATTGCATCCTGAATCTACAGCTTTTGAATCTGGAGACCCCATGAAGGAAATCACCGGCAACACCCGCCTGTTCGGCATCCTGGCCGACCCCATCCATCACGTGAAGACGCCGCAGCGCATGAACGAACTGTTTGCGCAACTGGGCTACGACGGCGTATGCGTGCCATTTCACACGCGTCCTGACAACCTGCCGGCCGTGGTCGAAGGGCTGCGCCGGCTGGAGAATCTGGGCGGCGTCATTGTCACGATGCCGCACAAGACCGCCATCCTGGATCTGGTGGATGACGTGACGCCGGTGGCGCGCAAGATCGGCGCCGCCAACGTGGTGCGCCGCGATGCCGACGGCAAGCTCACCGCGCACATGCTGGATGGCGAAGGCTTTGTGCGCGGCCTGCAAACCGCGGGTGTTGACCTGCGCGGAAAAAGCGCCTACCTGGCGGGCGCGGGCGGCGCGGCCAATGCCATCGGTTTTGCCTTGGTGCAGGCCGGCGTGTCGCGTCTGACCGTCGCCAACCGCACCCCGGCCAAGGCCGAAGACCTGAAGGCGCGCATCTTGTCGCTGCATCCCGACGCGAACATCGCAGTGGGTACGCCCGACCCTTCGGGCCACGACCTGGTGGTCAACGGCACGTCGCTGGGCATGAAGGAAGGCGACGCGCTGCCGCTCGACACCAGCCGCCTGACGCCCGAGCAGCTTGTGTGCGAAGTCATCATGCAGCCCAAGGACACCGCGCTGTTGCTGGCCGCGCAGGCCAAGGGCTGCACGGTGCATTACGGCGCGCCGATGCTGGTCTGCCAGATTGCATTGATGGCCGAGATGCTGGGCGTGACGGCAGCCAAATAAGCCTGCCAGGGAAGCCTGCCAAATAAGACAGGCGGCGGACATCAGGACAAGGTGTAGAACGATGGGCGATTTCGATTTCATTATTGCGGGCGGCGGCACGGCGGGCTGCATCCTGGCCAACCGGCTCAGCGCCGACGGCAAGCATCGCGTCTTGATGCTGGAGGCGGGCCAGGAAGCCCGCAGCATGTGGATTTCAATTCCGGCGGGCTTTTCCAAACTACTGGTGAACCCCGACTACAACTGGCGCTTTGCCACCGAACCGGAAGACAACGTCTATGGCCGCACCATCGCCGTGCCGCGCGGCAAGGGCGTTGGCGGTTCCACCTTGATCAACGGCATGATCTACGTGCGCGGCCAGCCGCGGGATTACGACGGCTGGGAAGCAGCGGGCGCAACCGGGTGGAATTACGCCCAGGCCGAGCGGCTGTTTCGCAAGATTGAGCATTACGAGCGCGGTGGTGAGACACGCGGCAAGAACGGTCCCATGCACCTGGAAGAAGTGGCCGAACGTTTCCCCGTCTCCGACGCATTCCTGCGCGCCGCGCAAGAAGACGGCCAGCCCTTGAATCCCGACTACAACAGCGGAAAGCAGGAAGGCGTGGGCCACTACCAGGTGCTTCAGCACAGGGGCCGGCGCTGGAGCGTAGTGGACGGCTATCTGAAGCCCGCCGCCGCGCGCAAGAACCTGCGCGTGGAATGCGGCGCGCACGTGACGCGCCTGGTGTTCGAGGGCAAGCGCTGCGTGGGCGTCACGTACCGCAAGAACGGGCAGGAACACACCGTGCGTGGCGCCCGCGAAACCATTCTGTGCATGGGCGCGGTGCAGTCGCCGCAGTTGTTGGAACTGTCCGGCATCGGCAACCCCGCCTTGCTGCAATCGTTCAACATTGCGCTGGTGCACGCGCAGCCGCGGGTAGGTGAAAACTACATCGACCACTTCGCTACGCGCATGAATTGGCGGGTGAAGGGCACGGTGACGTTGAACGAGATGTCGCGCGGCTGGCGCCTGGCGCAGCAGGTGGCGCGCTACTACACGCGCCACACCGGCATCCTGACCCTGGGCACGGGGCTGGTGCACGGCTTTGTGAAAAGCGCGCCCGATCTGCCCACGGCCGACGTGCAGTTTTTCTTTGTGCATGCCAGCTATGCCAATGCCGCCGAGCGCATCCTGGACCGGCATCCGGGCATGACGATCGGTGTGGCGCAGCTGCGCCCGGAATCGGTGGGCACGATCCACATCAAGTCGGCTGACCCGACCGCGGGCCCGTCCATACGCCCCAATTTCCTGTCGGCGCAAATTGATCGCGACAGTTTGGTGGGTGGCATGAAGGTGGCGCGGCGCATCGTCGGGCAAGCAGCGATGCAGCCGTATATCCAAGCCGAGCTCAGCCCGGGCGATGCGGTTCAAAGCGATGAGCAATGGCTGGACTTTGCGCGCCGCAATGGGCAGACGATCTATCATCCCATCGGCACCTGCCGCATGGGGTCGGACGCCGCCGCCGTCACCGACGCGCGGCTGCGCGTCAACGGTGTGTCGGGCTTGCGCGTGGTTGACGCATCGGTGATGCCGAAGATGGTGTCAGGCAACACGCAGGCCGCCGTGATGATGGTGGCCGAGCGCGGTGCGGAATTGATTCTGGAAGACGCCGCCACGGCGTGACCGCGCACACCAGCACAACAGGACAAGGCGCGCCGGGCCGGGGAGGCCGTGCGCGCCTTGTGCTTGCTGTGCGATCCGTGCTTTAGCCGATCAACGGATCAGGAAGCCCGCGCCGACCGGATCGTTGCGGTCAATGACCCAACGCGCGGTGCCCAGGATGCTGGCCGTGCCTTTCACCGTGGGACGCACGGCGCGCGTGCCGTTCAGATCCACTTCGCCCAACAGGCAGCCTTCAAATGTGCCGCTTCCCAGCAGGCCTTCGGACTTGATCGGCTGGTTCATGCCCATCTTTCCGCGCGCTTCGAACATGGCCATCATGGCGCTGGTGCCGGTGCCGCCGGGCGACCGGTCCAGCTGGCCGGCGCTGAACACGTGCACGTTCTTGTAGAACGCGCCTTCGATCGTGGGCGGGTGCCAGAAGGTGATGAAGTTCAGGTTGTTGATGTGCGCTTCGGTTGGGTGCTGGATGCGGTGGCGCGCGTTCAACTGATCACGCACGATCAGGCCCATGCGCGACAGCTCGGTGCCGTTGTCCGGCGAGATGCGCAGGTCGCAGCCCGACAGGTCGACGATTCCAAAGTAATTGCCGCCCCACACGATGTCGGCCGACAGCTTGCCGTAGCCGGGCAGTTCCACCTGGATGTCCTGCGCGGCCACGTACGCGGGCACGTTTTCGAAACGCGTCCACAGCACGTTGTCGCCTTCGGACGCGACTTCTGACACGACCAGGCCCGCCGTGGTTTCGAAGCGGATCTTGGTGATGCCGTCCTTGCCCCGCGCCACCAGGCCGTTGGCCACCATCGCCATGCTGACGGCAATGGTGCCGTGGCCGCACATGTGCGAATACTCGGTGCCGTCGATATAGATCAGGCCGGCGTCGAATTCCGGGCTGGATGGCGGCGTGAGGAACACGCCGAACATGTCCTTGTGGCCGCGCGGCTCGCGCATCAGCGCCTGGCGCAACCAATCGTAGTTCTGCTCCAGAAAGGCCCGCTTTTCCAGGATGGTGGATCCGGCGGGGTAGGGGATGCCGCTATGCACGATGCACAGGGGCTCGCCTTCGGTATGGGTATAGATGACATCGAACGCGTCTTGCTTGCGCATGACTGTGGCTCCAGACTAAGTAGGATGAAGGGGGAAAAGCGGATGGGGGAAACTATTTGCCGCGTTCGGACAGCATGTCCAACCCGACGGTCAAATCCAGGATGACGATAGCGATCACCGCAACCACAATCGTGGCGCCCGATACGGCTGCGATGGTCGGATCGATCGTGTACTGCACATAGTTGAAAAGCTTGACGGGTATGGTGTTCAGGTCCGCCGTGGTGTTGAAGATGGATAGCTCCACGTTGATCCACGACGAGATGAACGCGAAGATGGAACCGGTGACGATGCCGGGCCGGATCTGCGGCAGCACCACCAGGAAGAACGTGGTCCACGGGTTGGCGCCCAGGTCGGCCGACGCCTCTTCCAGCGCGCGTTGTTCGGGCGTAAGCAGCGTCAGCGTCGAGCGCAATACGAACGGCGCAATGATGACGATGTGCCCGATCAGCAGCGACAGGAAGCTGCGCGTCAGCCCGAAGTACGCGCCGTACTGCAACAGCGCCGCGCCAAGCACGATGTGCGGCAACACCAGCGGCGACATCAGCACCGATGTCATCGCGGCCTTGCCGGGGAAGTCATAGCGCGCCAGGGCCAGCGCGGCCGGCACCGTCAGCAACACCGCCGCCACGGTGGCCGCCAGCGCCAGCACCGTGCTGGTCGTGAAAGCCGCTACGTAGCCCGCTTCGACCAGCAGCGTGCGATACCAGTCCAGCGTCCAGCCGTGCGGCGGAAACGCCAGGTAGGGCGTGGTGGTGAACGAAGACCCCAGGATGACGATCAGCGGCAGCGCCAGGTAGGCAAGCACGGCCAGCGCGATCAGGCGGATCAGGTGGCGGGCGATCATCGCGCGGCTCCCGGCAAGGTGGCGGCGCGGTTGGCCAGCGCCACCAGGATCAAGGTGAAAACCAGCAGCACCATGCTGAGCGCGCCGCCGTAATGAAAGTCGAAGACCGAGCTGTATTGCTGGAAGATCAACATGGACAGGACCGATATCCGTCCACCCGACAGCAGGGCCGGCGTCACATACGCGCTGACCGCCAGCGTGAAGACGATGATGGCGCCGGACACCACGCCGGGCAGCGTCAATGGCCACGTGATGTGCAGAAAGGTGGCGGCGGGGCTTGCGCCCAGGTCGGCCGAGGCGTGTTCGCAAGCGGGGTCGACACGCGCCAGCGCATTGCCAACCGCCAGCACCACGAAGGGCAGCAGCACGTAGACCATGCCGATCAGGATGCCGGTTTCGGTGCCGATGAAGCGCACCGGCCGGTCCGCCGCGCCCACGCCCACCAGCGCCTGGTTCACCAGGCCGTTGCGGCCCAGCAGCACCATCCAGCCGAAGGCGCGCACGATGTTGCTGGTGAACAGCGGCACCACCAGCAAGATCACGCAAAAGCGCCGCCATGCCTGCCAGCGCACGACGCGCACCAGGTACCAGGCCAGCGGATAGCCCAGCATCACGCAAACGATAGTGGTGAAAAATGCCAGCCGGAAGGTCGTCAGGATGACGTCCCAATGGTATTGATCGGCCAGCACGCGCAGGTACTGCTGCGCGGTCAAGGCCATGCCGCCCGTGCTGTCGGGGCCGGCGGCAGCACTGGTGATGCTGGCCACCGCAACCACGGCCAGCGGCGCCAGGAAGAACGCCGCGAAGAACAACGCGGGCGCTGCCAGCAGCAAGCCGGGCGATAGCCAGGTGCGGCGCGTCATGGCTGTTCACCAATCAAGTGCAGCTGTTCGGGCGCGAACGACAGACTGACGGTCACGCCCGGACGCAATCCCGACGGCGCGATGCCGCCGTGGCGCGCCACGATCGTCTGCCCGCCGACATTCACATGGATCATGCTGTGGCTGCCCACATTGATCACGTCGGCCACCGGGCCCGTCAGCGTGCAAGCGTCCTGCCCGTCGCCCAGGCGCAGATCTTCGGGACGCAGCACCGCCACGCCACGGGCGGACGCGGCATGGGCTGCCAGCGGCACCAACACGCCTTGCGCATCCAGACGCAGCGCGTCGTCGCCCGCCGCCGTATACGCCATGAAGTTGGCGTCGCCGATGAACTCCGCCACGAAGCGCGTGGCGGGTTGCCGATAGATATCCGTGCCCGCGCCCACTTGCTCGATGCGCCCGGCATGCATGACGACGACGCGGTCCGCCATTGTCATGGCTTCTTCCTGGTCATGCGTGACGAAGATGAAGGCGATGCCCAGCTTGGCTTGCAGATGCTTGAGTTCCAGCTGCATGCGCTTGCGCAGCTTCAAGTCCAGCGCCGATAACGGTTCGTCCAGAAGCAGCAGCTTGGGCTGGTTCACAATGGCGCGGGCCAGCGCCACGCGCTGTTGTTGGCCGCCCGACATTTCTCGTGGGTAGCGCGCGCCAAAATCGGCCAGCCCCACCATGTCCAGCGCGGCGCGTGCGCGATCCGCCGCGTCCTTCTTGGACGCGCCTTGGCGCCGGGGCCCGTACGCCACGTTTTCCAACACGGTCATGTGCGGAAACAGCGCGTAGTTCTGGAACACCGTGTTCAACGGGCGATGGTGTGCGGGCAGCCGGCTGATGTCCTGGCCGTCGATCAGGATGCGGCCCGATTCCGGCGTCAGGAAACCGGCAATCGAACGCAGCAGGGTGGTCTTGCCGCAACCGCTGGGACCCAGCAGGGCCACGAATTCCCCCTGCTGGATGTCCAGGTCGATACGATCCAGCGCCTGGTAGGCGCCAAAGCGCATCGACACGCCTTCGATGGAAAGCAAAGCAGACATGGTCGACCCCGGCCTAGCGCTTGCGGGCCACTTGGCGGTTCCACGCGTCGGTGACTTCCGCGCGGCGGCTGTTGATCAGGTTCCAGTCGAACAGGCTCAGGTTCTTGACGGAACCTTCGGCGCCCCACGGCAGCTTGCGGGCCACATCCGGCGGCACCTGCACGCCCTTGACGGCCGGGCCCAGGTACAGGCGCGTTGCCAGGCAGGCGGCGGCGTCGGGCGTCAGCGCGGTGTCGATGAACTTCTTGGCGGCCGCCGCGTTGGGCGCGCCCTTGACCAGATGCAGGCGGGCGTCGGTGGCCCACGCGCCTTCCTTGGGCACGGCAAAGCCAATCGGCAACCCCTTGTCGATCAAGTCCCAGGCGCCCACGTTGAAGTGCGCGCCGATAATGGCCTCGCCACTTTGGTAGGCGTTGCTGGCGGCGCCCGAGCTGTCAAAGAACAGCGCGGTGTCCAGCGAGGCCAGCTTGGCATAGAGCGGCGCCAGGTCGGACGGGTCAATCGCCCAGACGCGCGCCAGGAAGAACACGAACGGCACACCGGAAGAATTTGCCGGTGACGGCACGGCCACGGCGCCGGCGTACTCCGGCTTCCACAAGTCTTTCCAGCTGGTCGGGGCCTCGCGCACTTCCTTGGTGTTGTAGGTGATGCCCAGCGAGTAATAGCCGGTGCTGACCGCGTAGGCCGCGTCGCCATTGCGATAGACGCCCTGGTCGATCACGTTTTTCAGGTTGGGAATGGTGGCGGGGTCCAGCGTGTCCAGCACCCCGGCCTGCGCGGCCAGCTCGCTGATGCCGCCGTCCATCCACGCCACGTCGATCGTCGGCGCGTTCTTTTGCTGTTGCAGCTTGGCCAAGGTGGTCGTCGACGTGCCTACTTCAGGCACCACCGTGACGCCCGTGGCCTTGGTGTAGGGCTCGGCGACGCAAGCGCGAAACGCGTCGCCCCAGTTGCCGCCGTACCAGGCGACGGTGATCTTCTGCTGCTGCGCGCCGGCGGGGCCGGCCAACAACAGGCCGGCGCCCATCAGGGCGGCGGCCAAGGCGCTGCGGGTAAGTGTTGCCATCGTGGATTCCCCTTGTCGATTTGTTGGCATGTTCCGGAAGTCTGAGCCAAGTGACGCGCATCCCGACATTGCCATGGATGCATCTTGGGCGATGCGCGGGAAAACGAGCTTGAAGGCGCGGGACAAAAACTTGAATAATTGCGTCATGACCGCCACCGAAAACCCCGCCGCCGCCTCGCCCTCCTATGACGACGCCCACGACGCGCTGCCTCGGGAAAAACCCGCATTGAACGTCGGCATCGTGTTGATGGACCAGTTCACGCTGGCCGCTTTCGCGGGTTTGGTGGATGTTTTGCGCCTGGCAGGCGACCACGGCGGCCGCAGTCGGCAAATCCATACCTCTTGGCGTGTCATGAGCTGGGATGGCAAACCGCGGCGCGCCAGCGCCGGCCTGACGATCGACGTGGCCGATGGCTTGCCCGCCGACCCGACGGAATTCGACTACGTCGCCGTGTGCGGCGGCAACGACTACATCAATGGCCGCATGCCGGAACCGCTACGAGACTGGCTGCGGCTGGCGGCGGCAAGGCGCGTGCGTCTTCTGGGCATCTGCACGGGAACGTTTGCCCTTGCGCAGGCCGACGTAGTCGGGCCGCGCACGGTCTGCGTGCATTGGAATGTGCTGGATGCGTTTCGTGAACGCTTTCCGCAAACGCGCGCGGTGGTTGACCGGCTGTTCGTGGACGAAGGCGACCTGATTTCCTGCGCCGGTTCCACGGCCGCCATCGACCTGGCGCTGTATCTGGTGGCGCGGCATTGCGGGCGGGACAAGGCCCAGCAGGCAGTGCGGCACATGATGCTGCAAGGCGTGCGCCCCGGCCGGGTGCCACAGGCGCATTTCCGCACCGACTTGTCCGGCATCCAGGACCTGCGGGTGCGCCAGGCCGCGCACTTTATCGAGCAGCGCATCGACAACCCCCCGCCGCTGGACGCCATTGCCCGCTACGTCGGGGTGGGGCGGCGGCAGCTGGAGCGCGCGTTCCGGCTGGCGACGGGCAAATCGCCCATGGCGTTCCAGCGCCAGCTGCGGCTGGAATACGGAAGCTGGTTGTTGCTGAATAATCCTTGCAGCATTACGCAGATTGCGTTGGACTGCGGATTTGCAGACGGCGCGCACTTTTCGCGTGATTTTCGCGCGCACTTTGGCGTATCCCCGCGCCAGTATCAACAGGCCCAAAGCCTGCAACCCCAGGGGCAGGAAGACAGCGTCGACGCCTTGCCTGCTTGAGCCTGCCCCTGTCGCAAGGAGACGGCATGACCTACGACCTTTGGTATTGGGAAACCATCCCCGGACGCGGTGAATTCGTACGCCTGGCGCTTGAAGCGGGCGCCATCCCGTATCGCGAGCGGGCGCGCGAGCCGGGCGCCTCGGATGACGCGTTGATTCAGGACATGCGCACGCCGCGTCCGCATCCTCCATTTGCGCCGCCCTATCTGGTGGCGGGCGAGATGACGCTGGGTCAAACCGCAAATATCCTGCTGTTCCTGGGCGAAAAGCACGGTTTGGCGCCCGCATCGCTGGAAGGGCGGTTATGGGTCAATCAATTGCAGCTGACTATCGCCGATATGGTGACCGAGGCGCACGACACCCACCATCCCATTTCGGCTAACGATTACTACGAAGACCAAAAAGAAGAGGCCACGCGGCGCGCCCGGACCTTTCGGGAAGAGCGCATTCCAAAGTTCCTGTCCTATTTTGAGCGCGTGCTGGCCGGGCCGTCGGCATGGTTGGCGGGCGAAGACCGCTGGACCTACGTGGACCTGTCCTTGTTTCACTTGGTGGACGGCTTGCTCTACGCGTTTCCGAAGCGCATGGGCACGGTGGCTTCACATTATCCGAACGTGATGGCGCTGCATGCGCGCGTTGCGGCGCTACCCGCGTTGCAGTCCTACTTTTCCAGCGGCAGGCGGTTGCCATTTGGCGAATGCATATTCCGACAATATCGCGAGCTGGATGCGGCCTGATTCGTCCGCGCGGCGGGCCAGCTGAAGATTCGAGCGACATTAACGGCTTGCCGGTCGTCAATATTAAGTGACAGGCCGGATAGGTTTTTAAAGGGGCCGGGTTGGCCTGAATTGCAGAGGCAGTATTAATAAAAGGGCCGGTTCCATGCGTGGGGTCGGCCCTTTTTAGTTAATAGTCAGAAACCGGTATGTGCCCGCGTGGTAACCCGGGTTGCACCGGGTTTATACCGACATCGATTCCTGCAGGATTATCGACTGGCGCGATTTTTTTCGCTGCACCATCCAAAAGGTGGAGAAACGTCCATTTATAGGATTAATATTTTCGACTGGATACATTCTGAACGGTTTATCTTGTGAGTCGGCTTCGTCGCCGTTGGGGTGACGGCCATACGCGGTAATGCATGCGGCGCGGCGTGCATTGCCCAGGCAGGGTTGGGACGCGCCAATCGGTTCTGATTGGAAATTACCTTTTGGTCATCGGCACTACGTCGTCCCACCTTGGCAGGAGAAACTCTATGCAATGGATCACATTTAGCCGGCTGTTCCGTGGAAATCGCGGCATGCACAAAGCCGACCTGTACGGTCAGATATCCGCCATTCACAAAGCGCAAGCGGTGATCGAATTCGACCTACAGGGCCACGTGCTCATGGCCAACCAGAACTTTCTGGACACGATGGGTTATACGCTGGATGAAGTCGTAGGCCATCACCACGGTATGTTCGTGGACCCGGAAGAGCGGGAATCGGCGGAATACGCTGCCTTCTGGCACAAGCTGGGCCAAGGCGCCTATGACGCCGGGCGCTATCGCCGGGTGCGCCACGATGGCGCGGACGTGTGGCTGCAAGCCTCGTACAACCCGATCTTCGATAAGCGCGGACGGCCGCTCAAGGTTGTGAAATACGCCACCGACATTACCGACCAGCAGCAACGCCAGGCGGATACCGAAGGGCAGTTGGCCGCGATTTCGAAAGTGCAGGCGATTATTGAATTTGAACTTGACGGCACGATCATCCGGGCCAATGACCTGTTTCTGAAAACCGTGGGCTATCAGGCTGCGGAAGTCGAAGGCCAGCATCACAGTATGTTCGTGCGCCCGGACGAAGCGCGCGGGGCCGCCTACAAAGACTTCTGGCGCAAGCTGCGCAGCGGCCAATATGACACCGGCCAGTATCTGCGCATCGGCAAGGGCGGCCGCCAGGTCTGGATCGAGGCCAGCTATAACCCCATCTTCGACGCCGAGGGCCGCCCGTTCAAGGTGGTGAAGTTTGCCACCGACATCACCAAGCGCTTTACGGCTGCGCAGACCTTGCGCGTGGCGGTCCAGGGGCTGACCGAAAACGCCGAGCGCGCCAGTCAGGCCAACGCGCTGGCGCTGGACGCCAGCCAGGTGGCCGAGCAGGGCGGCAAAACCGTGCAGGGCGTGGTGCGCACCATGGGCGCCATCACGGAAAGCTCGCGCCGCATATCGGAAATTATCGGCGTCATGGACGGCATTGCTTTTCAAACCAACATCCTGGCCCTGAACGCGGCGGTAGAGGCCGCGCGGGCAGGCGCGCACGGCAAGGGCTTTGCCGTGGTCGCGGCAGAGGTCCGCAGCCTGGCCCAGAGCAGCGCGGCGGCGGCCAAGGAAATCAAGGGCTTGATCACCACGTCGGTTGAACAGATCGAAAGCGGCGCGGGGCAGGTGCAGTCGGCCGGCGTCACCATGGAGGACATCGTGGCGTCGTCGCGCCGCGTGACGGAGATCATGGCGGAAGTGGTGAATGTGTCACTGGCGCAGTCGGCCAAGCTGGGGGGTGTGACGCAGGACATCACACAGATGACGGCCGATGCCGAGCAGACCTTGCGCGCCACCCAGGCCACCGCCGACGCACAGGCGGCGCGGGCAAACCGTCAGCCCGCCAGCGTGGTCAAACCGGTGACCGCCGCGTTGCGCGCCCGGCCCGCGGCCAATACGGCGTTGCCGCCGGCGCCCGTGTTGGAGTACGTGCGGTACTGAGGCCGGCGCCGATTGCGCTATAAAGACGGTATTGTTTGAATCCCAGGCCTGGGCCGGAGCATTCCCGCCCAGGTCGCTTTTTTTGCGGCCACCGTCCATGACTGAATCCGAAGCCCTGGCTCTTGCCTCGCACCGCCACTACAAGGGCGGCCTTTACCGTTATGTGGGTACGGCCCGTCATTCCGAAACCGAAGAGTCGATGGTGGTGTACGAACACCTGTGGCCGCACGAGCGCGGCCTGTGGGTGCGGCCCGCTTCGCTGTTTTTTGGCCAACTGGCCGACGGATCGCCGCGTTTTGCGCCCTTGGCTACCGCGACCGAGACGCCGTGACGTTCTTTTATCGCCGCGCGCGCGCGGGCGTGTCGCCTGCGCTGACCACAACGACCGATGCATTGGGCGCATCGTCCGCCAAGCCCACCAGCAGAACGCCGGCAAGAACGCCCGCCAAGGCGCAGGCGTCGGCTGCCTTGGCCTCTGCGCTTCAAGCGCTGCGGGGGCCGTTCATCGTGGCCGACCTGGAAACTACCGGGCTTTCAACCGCCACCTGCGAGATCCTGGAATTTGCCGCCGTGCGCGTCGAAACCTGCGGCACGCTGGCGCGCGAATACACGCAGGTGGTTCGAACGGCGTCTCCCGTGCCGTCCTTCATCACCCGCTTGACCGGCATCACGCAAGCTGAAGTCGACCGCCACGGCGTGCCGGTGATGCAGGCGTTTTCGTCTTTTCTTGAATTCGTGGAAGACCTGCCTGTGTTCTTTCACAACGCATCTTTCGATCGGCGCTTTCTGGGCGCCGCGGCGGATCGCACCGGACTGCCGTTTGCCAATGCCACGCATTGCACGCTGGCGTTGGCGCGTCGCGCCTGGCCCGAATTGCCGTCCCATAAACTGGAAATTCTGGCGCGACATGTGGGCGCATCCAATCCCACTCACCGGGCGCTGGCCGATGTGCGCACCACGGTAGCGGTGGCTCTGGCCGCCAATGCTCGGCTGGCCACTGCGTAGGAACGAAGATGTCGGACCTGGAAGATATCAAGCAGGCGCTGCGGGCCTTCACGGCCGAGCGGGCCTGGCAACCTTTCCATTCGCCCAAGAATCTGGCGATGGCGCTATCGGGCGAGGCGGGCGAGCTGGTGTCGCTGTTTCAGTGGCTGACCGAGGCCCAGTCGCGCGAGATGACGCCGGCGCAATTGGCGGATGCCGCCGACGAGATCGCCGATGTGCAGATGTACCTGGTGGCGCTGGCGGATCAGTTGGGCATCGACATCGCCGACGCCGTGGCGCGCAAGATGGTGAAAAATGCCGAGAAATATCCGGCGGACCGTTTTGCGGGCAGCGCCCGCAAATACGACGATCCGCCAGGCCAGGCGTAGTGCCAGACCCCGAACATCAGGCCCCGGGCGGTCAGATCACTTGCTGTTCGTGATGCACCACGGGCGGCTCGACGAAGAAGCCGGCTACCAGCTTGCGCCATTCCTGGAAGTCGGGCGATTCGCGAAAATCGACCATGTGGTTTTCAACCGTTTCCCAGGCCACCACCAGCGTGTAGCGCTGCGGCTGTTCGATACTGCGGTGCAGTTCCATGCCGTGGCATCCGCGCGCGCGCAGAAACAGCGGCTTGGCCTGCGCGACGCCGGCTTCAAACAGCGCTTCCTGGCCCTCGCGAACGTGGATGCTGGCAATTTCCTGGATCATGACGAGTCTCCAAATAAATGGGGCTGGGCAAATGGGGCCGGGTAAGCGCCGGCCGGCCGGAGTAGTATGGCTGAAAATTTCTTGCTTAGCCTGTTCATGAATTCCCGAGCCGCCGTCCTGACTCGTCTCATTGCCCCGCGCCTGTTCTGGTATGCGGGCATCGGCGCCATCGCGCTGATGGCCTTGTCACTGCATACCCAGTTCAGCGTAGCCGTGCTGCTGTCGGCCATCGCTGTCTACATTCCCCTGTCGATGCTGTTCTTGCCGCTGATGGCGTGGCTTTGCGTCCGGCGCGGCAAGTCCGCCAACGGCGACGGCTTGCCGCCGGCCTGGCCCGCCTGGCTGGCCGGGTTGTCGGGTATCGCACTGCTGGTGAGCTATCACGTTGTGCCCGACCTGGACCTTGCCGAATGCGGCTTCCTGTTGCTGCTGGTGGCCGGCGACCTGTGGCTGGCGCGCCGCGAGTCGGCACAATTGCTGCGCTTTGTCAGCTTGTCGCAAGACTGACAGTAAGCCTAAAGGCCATCAGCGCGTTCATCCCCGGCGTGCGCGCTAGGCCCCTTGTCCGAGACGACCGCGCGCCAGACCATCCTTAGAGTTGAAGGCCGGCCCGCCAGCGCGGCAAGCGCCTGCGCCTTTCATCGGCCATACGCACGGCGTAATGCCGGTTGGCACGCCATTCGTGCGGCCCGCCACCTGCCTTTGACTGCCCCCACAAGGAACCGGTCGCCCGTTTAGCCGATATCGACGAGCCTAGGTCGGAGCAATCATTCCGTACCAATACGAAAGTCCCACGCCCAACATTTCAGTCAGGCGCCCGGCATGACGTAGCGGTCCGCGCCGGTAGGCCACCGGCACCTGAGCATCCGTATGAAACGGATCAGGAGGAGCTCAAATGAAAAAGCTCGCAGTCGTCGCAGCCCTGTCATTGTTTGCCGCATCGGCGTATGCCAGCGGTCCAAACATGCCTTCCGTGTCGATCACCGGCCATGCCGGCACGATCAATGGCACGGCCTCATCCATCTCGACCGGCAGTTCCGTCGTGGCCACCCAGGTCAACGGCTACGGCTCGTCCAGCCAGACCTCGTTCGGCGAAACGGGCGGCGTGGCGCAAGTTGGCGGAACGTTCAATCGGGACGGCACCACGGTGGTGACCAGCACGCGGCAATATGCCACCAGCGAATCCTACGGCCATGTGTCGGGCAACGCGCCGATCATGGTTGGCGATAGCATCGCCAACGGCGGCGCCTCGTTCGGCAACACGGAAACCAAGGCAACCGCCTCCGGCACCTTCGCGTCCGCCAATATCGGCGCATTCGGGGCGATTGGTGGCGTGGGGTCGATGGGTCACGTTGGCGGGTTCAATCGCTGACCGATTTTCCGGGC